>JBBIMZ010000362.1:0-4591 GCA_037444135.1 Solibacteraceae bacterium | reverse complement strand
CAGGACTTGAACTCCGTCGACGATGCGGTAGCGCCCTTCGGACCGGACGGAGCAAATCAAGCCATCGCTGCCGAAATCGAATTCGAGCGACACGCGGATGGGGCCGTCGGCAAGCGAGGCGCGCGCGGTCCAGCCGTCGATGGCCTCCCAGCGGACTCCCTGACCGGGCAAGAGCGCGGTCGGATACCACGGCGCTTCGGCCAGATAGCGCATCAGCTCTCCATGCGCCAGCTCCCCGGCCCCGCGCTGCCGCACGAGCGTCAGCAGCCCGTATGCGGCGGCGTGGAGCGTGCCGGAGCGGGCTACGTACGCGTCGCGGACGAACATCCGGACGCCCGGGAGCCAGCGGATGCGGGCATCCCAATCAAAGGCGGGCGGCCGGACCGTGGCCATTTGGGTCGCGCGGAACGGCGCCCAGCTCTGCGCGCTCTCGCTGCGCCGGAACTGACCCTCGGTCGAAAAGCGAGCCACGGCGATCATTCGCTGGCCGTCGCGGAGGACGGTTCGGAAATAGCGCTGAACGGGCTGGGGTAATCCGTCCAGGTCCCGTTCGGAGTAAATCGCCCCACGCGCCGGCAAGCGGGCTGTGTTCATCCGGGCCCGAACGTTGCGGGTTTCGGATTGCCATCGCGTCACGCCGTAGCTAAGTGCGACCAAGAGCCCGGCAGCGGTCACCAGGAGCAACAGCAGCGCGGTTCTCATCTCAGTCCCCCCGTGTTAGCATATCCGGGGCAGCTGCTCGCCGCTCGGCGTCTCCAGCACCCGGTTGGCGCCAATGCGGCTGCGCAGGATCACGGTGCCGGCCGGCCCTTCCTGCACGCGGCCGATTTCGGCTGCGGCGGCGCTCACGGGCCAGCGGCGGAGCACCTCAACAGCGCGCGCCGATTCTCGCTCCGGCACGAACAGGGCGAAACGGCCTTCGCAGGCGACATAGAGCGGGTCCAGCCCGAGCATCTCGCAGGCGCCGCTCACCGCGTCGCGAATCGGGATCCGAGCCTCCTCGACCCGGATCGCCAGGCGCGCCACCGAAGCAATCTCATTCAGCGCTGAGCAAGGCCTCCGCGCGTGAGGTCGCGCAAGCAGTGAATTTCGACGCCGGCCTCGATCAACGCCTGAACGGGCTTCCACAGCGGTGCGCAGTCGCTCTCGACGGGCGATTCGAACTCCAGCCCCTCGCGCACCGAGAGCACCGCGATGCCGTGGGCGCCGACATTGCCGCCCCGCCGGCGGCGGGCAGCTCCAGGCGAATTCGCGATCGGTCTCTGCGTCCATGGAGGTAGTAGGCTGCACGCAGCCGCAGGCCGCTCCGCGCCGGCAGCTTTGGCCTCCAGCAGGATGCCGCGGGAGCCCGGCACGCGGAGCATGTCCCCGAATGAGCAAGAAATCACCCCACCAAACGCTCGAGCTCGCGAAAAATCCGCCGGGCCTCGGCCTCGTCGATGACGTTCAGCGCAAAGCCGACATGAACCCGCACGTAATCGCCCGGAACGGCCTGGGGCGTGAAGGCCAGGCTGACCTCCTTGCGGACACCGCCGAAGTCGACTTTGCCACGCCGCAACAGGGCGTCGGAGGCGTCATCGACGCTGATCAGCCTGCCTGGAATTGCAAGACACATGTAATCTCACGATCCGGCGGCGAGCACCGCTTGTCCGAGAGCGATCCCGCCGTCGCCCGGAGGAATGCGCTGGGGAGTGTAGACGGCAAAGCCGGAGGCGGCCATCAGGTCGCGGGGCGCGCCCCGCGCCAGGTCGGCCAACAGCGCTTCGACCAGCGGCCCCCAATCCCCGTCCGGCAACGGGTAGGCCTCGTTGGTACGCCGCCCGCCGATGGCGCACTCCAGCATCATGGCGGCCTGGCCCTCGAAACGGTTCTCCTGCGCCACGCCGGCCAGCGAAGCCACAGCGTCGAACAAGCGCCCCACGCTGGTGGTCCGCGGCGAGTTGAAGTTCTTCTCGAAAGAACTCCCCGCCCCAAACCGTCCCGTCCAGCCCGTAGCCCGGCGATGGGCCGTCCACCTCCGCCACCAGGCCCGCGCTCGAGTTCCGGACCCAGCCCGCCAGCCCGAGACGGGTGGCCAGCCGGTAGAGAAAGGGGCGGAATCCCACGCCCTGCACCGCGCCGCGGAGCAGAACATGCACGCGGCAGGAAGACTCTGGTGACCGGATATCCCCAATATGGCGCAGGTCAGTCGCCGGCTCCGACGCCGGCGGGCGCCCGCGACGCCGAAGCCGCCAGCGCCGCCACGCTGACGTGGATCTCCGGCATCGCTCCCTGCTCGAAGCTGTCGCGGACGAGGCGCTCCTCGTGCACGCTGCCGAGCGGCCGGCGATGGAGAAGCTGCCGCCGGAGGCGCTCCTCGAACTCCCGCAGCCGCTGCTCGATGGTCTTCTCCTTACCCTTGTTGGCCACCAGATCCTCGCGGTAGCGCTTCAGGAAGTAACCGATGGTCTCGACGCGGATCTTGATCGAACCGGTCGGCTTGTTTTCGTCGATGTCCTTGAAGCAGAAATACGGCGTGCCGGAATGCTCGACGATTTCTTCGACCACGGTGTAGATCGGCGCGTCGTGGCCGCACTTGAAGCTGGACAGCTCGAGCGCCACCAGATTCGGATGCCGGGCGACATACTTGGCGGCCCAGATCTTCCGCGAGGTGTTCTCCGAGTAGGAGTTCTTCCACACGTCGGTGATCGCCATCGGGTGCGGAATCTCGCCGGCCTGAACTTCCTCGCCGAACAGGCGCCAGAGGATGTCGTCGTCGATGGGGAGCGAGTCCTGCGTGAAGATCGGGTAGCCGAGCTTCTGGAACTCCTCGAGGATCTCGTGATGGACGCCCGGATCGTTGTGATATGGGCGGCCGAGCACGACGATGCCGAGCCGGTCCTCCCGCTCGAGTTGCTCGAGCGTCTCGCGCGCCGCCGCCCGCAAGATCACGTTGTTGAAGTAATCGAGGCAGCGGTAGCCTTCGTGCACCGCGCGCGAGTTCTCCTCGGGCGACAGGCCGAAGATGTCCTTGAACTGGTTGTACATCTGCCGCTCGAACAGCTCCGGCCGCCCCACGTTGACAAACGTGTCTAGAAACAGCACGCCCATTTCGGCGAACAGGTCGCCCTCTTTGGTGAAGGCGGCCTTGACGGCTTCGGGCGTGGTGGCCACGGTCGGGCAGGCGCGGCTGCCCTGCGTGCAGGCCAGGTCGCTCGGCAGGCAGTCGATCATCGGGAAGAAGATCGCGTCCAGAGGCTTGCGCGCGTGATGGACGTAGAGCAGGTTGTGGACATGCGGGATGCCGAGCTTCGAGGGGAAGCAGGGATCGATGGCGCCGCGCTTGGCGCCTTCCTTGTAAAGCTGCTCGGTGGTGTAGTCGGAAAAGACGATGTTCTCGGGCTTGATGCCGAGGGCGGCGAAGTAGCCGGTGAAGACCGGCGCCGTCGAGTACATGTTGAGGACGCGCGGAATGCCGATACGAAAGCTCTCGCGGCGCTTGATGAGCTCGGCGCGCCTCTTCTGGGCCGGTGTGAGCTGGAGGCGCGGCGGCGGGTCGGCCACCACCGGCACATCCTGCACGCGGAAGGCCTGGCGCGCGGCGATCTCGACGAAGTTCGGGTTGGCCTTCTTGATCTGGTCGAGGCTCCCCTTGATGACGCGCATCTCGCTGATGTCTTCGACGGTGCCCTTCTCGCAGGTGGCGATGATGACCCGCTGGGACCCTTCCTCCAGAGGAACTTTCGACTGTTTGGGCCGGTAGGCCGTGTCGCTGAGGATGTTCGTCTTGACGTCGATGAAGGTGCGGAGGCACTTGTTCTTGCAGAAGTAGCACCGCGTGGCCTCGCTGCGCGTGGTCTTGTACTGGATGCGCTGGACGGCCTCGAGCCCGATGAAGGTCGTCTTGCGCCCGTGGTCGTAGAGCCGACCGGCCTCAAGGGCCGCGCCGATGGCGCCGGCCTCGCCGCAATGCTCGTGGACGATCACCTCCGGCTGCACGTCCTTGCCTTTGAAGCGCGACTCGATGAAATCGACCTGCGCCTTGACCGCGGCGAGGTTGTACTGTGTGCCGCCCTGGAGCAGGAACCGGCGGCCGATGGCGGCGAGGTTCGGGATCTGCGAGACGTAGAGCCAGACGTTTTTCGGCAGCACGTTGCAGAGCCCGGCCATGATCTCTTCGGGCTTCCAGCCCTGGCGCTGGAAGTCGACGATGTCGGACTGCATGAAGACCGCGCAGCCGTAGCCGAACTGCGGATAGCCGGTGGCGCTGAAGGCGACGTCGGCGAACTGCTCGACCGGGACGCCGAAGCTTTGCGCGGTCGACTGGAGGAAGTAGCCGTTGCCGGCCGAGCACTGCGTGTTCAGCTTGAAGTCCTTGACGCGCCCGTCGCGCAGGATGATGATCTTGATGTCCTGCCCGCCGATATCGCAGATGACGTCGATGTCCTTATAGAAATGAAGGCCCGCCTGCGTGTGGGCGACGGTCTCGACGATGGCGGCGTCGGCGCCGATGACGTCACGCAGCACGTCCTTGGCGTAGCCGGTGGTACCCACGCCCAGCACGCGTAGCTCGGCCCCCTGCCCGCGCACCTGCTGCTCGAGCTTGGCGAAG
>JBBIMZ010000361.1:0-4603 GCA_037444135.1 Solibacteraceae bacterium | reverse complement strand
AGCTCCTGATCGGTGATGAGACGCCGACGGGCAGCTACTACTTCGTCAAGCTGGAAGGCGACCCGCGGGTGTTCACCATGGCGAGCTGGAACAAGACCAGTCTGGACAAGTCCGTCTGGGACCTGCGCGACAAGCGCCTGCTGACGTTCGATTCCGACAAGCTCACCCGCATCGAGCTGCGGGCCAAGAATCAGACGATCGAGATCGGAAAGAACGCCCAGAACGAGTGGCAGATTCTGGCGCCGAGGCCCCTCCGGGCCGACGGTGGCAATGTCGAGCAGCTGATCAGCCGGCTCCGGGACGCCAAAATGGACTCGAATCTCACCGAGGAGGATCGTAAGAAGGCCGAGGCCGCGTTCGCCAAGGCGACGCCGGTGGCCGTGGCGAAGGTGACCGATGCGGCCGGCACCCAGCAGATCGAGGTGCGCAAGACTAAAGAGAACGACTACTACGCCAGGAGCAGCGTCGTGGCCGGCGTCCACAAGGTGACCAGCTGGGTCGGCGAAGGGCTGGACAAGGGCCTGGAGGACCTGCGCAACAAGAAGCTGTTCGACTTCGGCTGGAACGAGCCGACCAAGATCGAGTTGCGCGACGGGGCGCAGGCGGCGGTCTACGAAAAGTCCGGCGAGAAGTGGATGCGCGGCGGCCAGGCGATGGACTCGACGAGCGTGCGCGCCCTGATCGACAAGCTGCGCGACCTTGCGGCCACCGGTTTTCCGGACAAGGGCTTTACCGAGCCGGTCATCGAAGCCAAGGTGACCTGGGACAACGGGAAGCGGTCCGAGAAGGTATTGATCGCCAAGAACGGCGACAAGTACTTCGCCAAACGGGAGAACGAGCCCTCGGTTTACGAGCTGGCGGCGGCCGACGTCGACGGGTTGCGCAACGCCGCCAAGGACGTCAAGGAGGAGCCGAAGAAGGGCGACGGGAAGAGCAACTCCTGAGCGCGGCGCCGGCGGTAGACTGGAGGCAGGCGATGGCGACGGCGGCGCTGGTTAGTGTCGACGAGTACCTGGGGAGGAGCTACGAGCCGGACCGAGAATACGTCGCCGGGCGGATCGTCGAGCGGCACGTGGGCGAATACCTGCACAGCCGGCTGCAAACGCTGATCGGCGTGGTTTTGCATGCGCTCGAGGCGCGTCATCGCGTGCGGGCGCTGGTGGAGCAGCGGCTGCGCGTGGAGGCGGCGCCCGGCGCCGAGCGCTACCGCGTTCCCGATGTATGTCTGGCCCGGTGGCCGCTCGCCCTGGACCGGGGAGTGCTGGCGGCGCCGCCGCTGGTGATCGTCGAAGTACTCTCGCCGGACGACACACTCCGCGAGGTGATGGAGAAGACGGGCGAGTATTTGCGGCTGGGCGCCGGCAAGGTATATGTGGCCGATCCGTACGAGCGCCTGCTCTACGAAGCCACGGCGCGGGGCCTGGAGCTGCGGCCGGAGCGGCGGATCGGGATCCCCGAGTTGGGCGAGACCCTGGAGCTCGGACCGCTCTTTGAGGAATTGACCCGCGAATGAACGGTCTTCTGACCGATCTGTACCAGTTGACGATGGCCGCCGGCTATTTTCAGGCCGGCAAGGCCGGCGAACGGGCCACCTTCGAGCTGTTCATCCGGCGGCTGCCGCCGAACCGGAACTTCGTGATTGCCGCGGGGCTCCGGCAGGCGGTCGACTACCTGCTGAATCTCAGCTTCACGCGCGAAGAGATCGACTACCTGCGCGGGCTGCCGCAGTTTGCGCAGGCGCCGGAAGAGTTCTTCGCGGCGCTGGCGCGCTTGCGCTTCACTGGCGATCTTTTCGCTGTGCCGGAAGGCACCGTGGTGTTCGCCGGAGAGCCGATCCTGACCGTCCGGGCGCCGCTGATCGAAGCACAAATCCCGGAGACCTACCTGCTGGCGACGATCGGCTTTCAGTCGCTGGTGGCGACGAAGGCGGCGCGGCTGGTGAACGCGGCGGCCGGGCGGACCGTGGTGGAGTTCGGCACGCGGCGGGCGCACACGCCGGAGGCGGGCGTGCTGGCCGGCCGGGCGGCTTACATCGGCGGGTGCGCCGGCACGAGCAATACGCTCGCCGGCCTCCGGTACGGGATTCCGGTCTTTGGGACGGCGGCGCACTCGTGGGTGCTGGCGTTCGAGTCGGAGCTCGAATCCTTTCGCGCCTTGCAGCGCCTGCTGGGTCCGGCGACCGTGTTCTTGATCGACACCTACGACACGCTCGAGGGCGCGCGCAAGGCGGCCGCGCTCGGAAAGCCGATGTGGGGGGTACGGCTGGACAGCGGGAATCTGGTCGAGCTGTCGCGCGCGGTGCGGCGGATTCTGGACGACGCGGGACTGCGCGACGCCAGGATCATGGCGACTGGGGATCTGAACGAGTACAAGATCCTGGAGCTGGCCAAGGAGAGGGTCCCGATCGACGCCTTCGGCGTGGGGACGGAGCTGGCGACGTCGGCCGACGCGCCGAGTCTGGGCGTGGTCTATAAGCTCGTCGAACTCGAGTCGGCCGGAGTGGTGCGCTACACGGCCAAGTTCTCCGAGGAGAAGGAGACGATGCCGGGGGCCAAGCAGGTCTTCCGGTTTGCCGACCATGACCTGATCGGCCGCTCCAGCGAGTGCGCCGGTTGCGGCCCTGACGGGCAGCCGGCGGAGGCGCTGCTGCGTCCGGTGATCCTGGCCGGCGAGCTCGTCGAGCCGCTGCCGGACGCGCACGAGGCGCGCCGGCGCGCGCTCGATTCCCTCGGGCGGCTGCCAACGGCCTGCTTGAGCCTGTTTACCGTCGAGGCGCCCTACCGCGTCGAATATAGTGAAGAGATCCGAAGGCTTCAAGAGCGCTTGAGAACGAGCGTTGCGGGAGCGCGGACATGAGCAAGACGGTATTCTTCGACATCGACACGCAGATCGATTTTGTCTATCCGGCGGGAGCGCTTTATGTGCCAGGAGCCGAGCAAATCCTGCCGGCGGTGGCGCGACTGAACCGCTTCGCTGCCGAGAGCGGCATCCCGGTGATCTCTACGACGGACGCGCACGCCGAGGATGATCCGGAATTCCGCCAGTGGCCGCCGCACTGCGTGGCGGGAACCATGGGGCAACGAAAGCCGGAGGCGACGCTGCTGGCACGGCGCGTAGTGGTCCCGGTGGTTCCGGGCGACTATCCGGTCGAAGGCGCCGAGCAGATTATCCTTGAAAAACAGGCGCTCGACTGTTTCACGAACCCGAACCTGCCGCGGATTCTCGAGCGTCTGGATGCCGGGCGCTGCGTGGTCTACGGCGTCGTGACCGAGTACTGCGTGCGGTGCGCGGCGCTCGGCCTGTTGCGACTGGGCAAGCCGGTCGAAGTCGTCACCGACGCGATTCAGACGCTGAAGGAAGAGGACGGCCGGCGGGCGCTCGAGGAAATCGTGGCGGCCGGAGGGCGCCTGACGAGGGTCGACGAGGTCGTGGCGCGCAAGGCTGCCTGACGCCCCTTCTGCCCGAGGGCCCCTACGGGGGCGGAATCTCGACGCGGCGGGCGTGGCGCCAGAGGCGCTCCAGGTCGTAGAATTCCCTGGCCTTCTCCGAGAAGACGTGCACGATATAGTCGCCGTAGTCGATCAGAACCCACTCGGCGTGTTCGTAGCCCTCGGTGCTGATGGCGTGCTCGCCGAGCTGCTTGAGCCGGAGCTGGATTTCGTCGGTGATGGCCTGGATCTGGCGCGGGTTCGTCCCGGTGCAGATGATGAAGTAGTCGGTGAAGGAGGTGACCTCGCGGAGATCGAGGACGCGCAAGTCCATCGCCTTTTTGGATTCCGCCGCACGCACGGCGGTGAGCCAGAAAGGCTGCTGGGCCAGAGGCGGTTGGTCAGGCCTGGCGGCGATTTGTTTACGTGGCAACGACGCTTGCGGCAAACCCTCCTACATCACTGATCGTACTACAATCAAGAAGAAGGATGAAAAGCAGCTTTGCGCCGGCGCTCCCGGCGCTGGCCGCCGGCTGGCTGGCGCTTTCGCTCTCGGCGGCACCGCCGCTTGAGAAGGCCACCAGCGACTACGAGCGTGTCCGCGTCCTGGTCGAGGCCGGAGCGCTCCCGCGCAAGGCGCTGGAGGAGGCGTCGCGAGCGCTCGAAGAGGCGGCCGACCGCGAGACGCTCGAGCGCACTCTTTATGGAGCGGTGGCCGTCGAGGAGTTGAGCCCCGCGCAAAGCTCGGCCATGATTGCGGCGGCCGAGCGGCGGCTCCGCCGGCAGGAGCAGGAGCTGGAGAAGGTGCGCCGGCTGGTGCAGGAAGGGGCGTTGCCGGCCACCGCGCTCGCGCCGGTTGAAGAGGAGCTCGGACGGCGGCGCGAGACGCTGGAGCTGGCGCGGGAGCGCGCGCGGTTGTTCGCCGAATTGGCCGAGATGGCGCGGGCCGAGGAGGCGTGGGCGGCAGGGGAAGATAACGCCGAGCCGGCAAAGCAGGCCGGCGCCCAGGTTCAGGAGTCGCAACTGGAGGCCATCCGCCGGTCCTTCGAGCGGGAGTTCGGCCGGCCGCTGCCGGTCAGCGCGCGGGGCGAGACGGCGGTCCACCGGGCGCTGGGCTTTGACCATCGCGGAAGGGTCGACGTGGCGTTGCATCCCGACCAGCGCGAGGGGCGCTG
>JBBIMZ010000360.1:2627-4606 GCA_037444135.1 Solibacteraceae bacterium | reverse complement strand
CCGAGCCCCACATGATGCCGTCGATTTCATAGGAACGCGCGTAGTCTTCGACCAGTCCGAGAAGGAAGTTGCGGTGGTAAGGGTTGTTGAAGCAGAGGCGCGCTCCGCGGCGTCCGTGCAGATCCACCTCGCGCAACAGGTCGATGTTCGGAATGTCGTTGCGCCAGACGTCTTCGGCCCACAGAATCGTCTTCATGCCGCGTTTGCGCGCCGCCGGCAGCACCGTCTCTATGATGTCCAGATCCCCGTGATCCGGCGCCCGCGTGTCTTCCGGCCGGATGCCGGTATCCTTGTAGAACTGCGGATGGACGGCGGCGTAGTTGCCGCCGTGAAAATTGAGGTCGTACTCCTGCTTGCCGTGGTCGGGAAGCGGCTGGCCCGGCACCTGGCGTCCGGCGATGCCGCGCCCGTAAGTGAACACCGCCAGAAACAGAGTGTTCACGTGCGCCAGGCGCTGGAAGTTGTCGAGCACCGCGTCGACGCCTTCGTCGACGAACGAGACCGCGCCCACCTGGATGCCGATCATCGCCGGCGCCGCCGGCTGTTTCTGCGCCGCCGGAGCGGCCGCCGCTGTCATGCCAAGAAACTCTCGCCGGTTCATGATTCTCCCTTCCCGCCCATTATCCGCCCGAACGCCTCGCGGCTTGATATATTCGGTCCGAACACGCCATGAAGCGAAGAGACTTTTTGAAGTCGGTCGCGGCGGGCTTGCCGCACTTGGCGCCCGGCCAGGCGCCGGACGCCGAGATCGTGCTTCGCCCGGCCGAGCCCGGACCGGAGATCAGCCCGCACCTGTACGGCCAGTTCATCGAGCATCTGGGCGGCGTGATCTATGACGGCATCTGGGTCGGCACGGGATCGAAGATTCCCAACCTCGACGGCATCCGCCGTCAGTTCGTCGAAGACATGAAGCGCATCGCGGCGCCGAATTTCCGCTGGCCCGGCGGCTGCTTCGCCGACGGCTACCACTGGCGGGACGGCATCGGCCCTCGCGAGCGCCGGCCGCGCACCTACAACTTCTGGCAGGCCCGCGTCCCACAAGGCGTCGACCACACCGAGATGAACCATTTCGGCACACACGAGTGCATCCGCCGAGCCCTACATCGCCGCCAACGTCGGCTCGGGCACGCCCGCCGAATTTCAGGATTGGGTGCTGTATTGCAACGCGCCGGTCGGAACCGTCAGCCAGGCCCGCGAGCGCGCCGCCAACGGCGACGCCGAGCCGTTCCGTGTCCGCTATTGGGGCGTGGGCAATGAATCATGGGGCTGCGGCGGCAACATGAAGCCGCAGGAGTACGCCGTCGAGTACCGGAAGTTCGTCACGCAGTACCCGCTCGCCTACCAGGAACCGTTTTTCATCGCCGTCGGGCCGAGCGGCGGCCGCCCGGACGGCCACCTGGAGTGGACCCGCGGCTTCTTCGAGGGCCTCGCGGGCCACGGCGCGGGGATCTGGCCGCATGGCTTCGGGCTTCACTACTACACGCGCCCGAGGCGGTCGGCCAAGCACGACCGGCGCTCGCCCGAGCGCTGGTACGACATCCTCGTCGCCGGCGCCCGCACCGAGAAGCTGATCGAGGACCACTGGCAGGTGATGGGCGAATTCGACCGCGACCGGCGCACCCGGTTCGTCATCGACGAGTGGGGCGTCTGGCAGCCGCCGGGCACTGAGATCGGCCCGCGCTACCTGTTCAGCCAGGAAGGCAATCTCCGCGACGCCCTGCACGCGGGCATCACGCTGGACATTTTCAACCGCCACGCCGACAAGATCGCCATGGCGCAGATCGCGCAGACGATCAACTGCATCCACTCGCTGTTTCTGGCTTCGGGCGACCGTTTCGTCCGCACGCCGACCTACTACGTTTTCGAGCTCTACCGGCCGCACATGGGCGCGCGCCGCGTCCCCATCGCGATCCGGGTCCCCGACCTCAAAGTTCCGGTCGGAGACGGCGATGAACCGCTGGCCGCGCTGACCGGTTCGG
>JBBIMZ010000360.1:1004-2617 GCA_037444135.1 Solibacteraceae bacterium | reverse complement strand
CAAGGAGCGCCGGCTCTCGGTGACGCTGGTGAACCCCTCACTCGAATCGGATGTCGGCGCGCTGGTCCGGATCGACGGGGCGCAGGTGGCCGAAGCCCGCGCTCAGGTGCTGACGCACGCCGATCCGCACGCCGCCAACAGGTTCGACTCGGGCGAGGCGGTCAAGCCGGCGCCGCTCGAGGCGTCCCTCTCGGGCGGCCGGGTGCGCCTCCGCGTGCCCGCGCACTCGGTTGCGGCCATCGAGATCCGCCTCGCGTGAGCCCTACAGTTCGCCGGGGATCTTGATGAACCAGCGGATCGACCGCGCCACTTCGGTGAAACCTTCGCTGCGGTAGAGATTGTTGCCGGCTTCGTTGTCCACCAGACACTCCAGATGCGCGTGCTCGGCGCCCTGCTGCTTGAACCAGCGGAGCATGGCGCGCAGCATCTCCCGCCCGTAGCCCCGGCCCTGATAGCGCCGGTCGACGGCGAGCAGGTCGATGAAGCCGAGCCGGCTCTCCTCATCCAGCGTGCCGCTGGCGAAAGCGACGATGCGGCCGTCGAGTTCCCCCACCAGCACTCTCTGGCTGGCGAAGGCCTGGCGGAAGCGCGACTGCCACCGCGCCCGCCAGTCGCGGCCGTTGAGCGGCCCGAAGCGCTCGTCGGCTTTCTTGAACCAGGTGATCGGCTCAAAACTGGTGATGCACAGCTCTTCGAGAGCGGCGTAATCGTCCGGCCGCGCCGGGCGGAACTGAAGCGCCATCGTGTCCGGTCCCGATTGTAGCGCCGGCGATACACTGACTACAATGCTGATCGTCGACACGCACGCGCATATCTATTCGCCCGACGAGGACAAATATCCGCCGATCGACAAGCCGCTGCGCCCTCCGGGCGGCAAGGCCTCGGTCGAGGACCTTCGTGAGGTCTGCCGCGCCCACGGCGTCGACGGCGCCTGCCTCATCCAGACCAGTACGTTCTACCGCTTCGACAACCGCTACACGGCCGATGCCGCCAAGGCCAACGCCGACTGGACGGCGGGCGTGTGCACGCTCGATCCGGACGATCCGCACAGCCCCGGCCTGCTGCGCCAGTACGTGCTCGAGTCCAACATCCGCGGCATGCGCAGCATCCCGGCTCGTGACGGCCGCCTGGCCCACCCGGGCGTCGAAGCGCTCTGGCGGACGGCGCTCGAGCTCGGCATTGTCATCAACGTGCTCGTCGGGGTGGACAAAGCGGATCAGGTCGAGACGATGCTCGCGCGTTTCCCGAAGCTTCCGGTCGTCCTCGATCACTGCATGAATCTCAAAGCCGGGCCGGAACTCGAACCGACGCTGAAGGTTGTCCTGCGGCTGGCGCGCTTTGCAAACCTGCACGCCAAGCTCACGTTCGTGCCGACGGGTAGCGCCACGGGCTATCCCTGCGCCGACATGCACGAGGCGTGCCTCGCCGTCGTCAAAGCCTTCGGCGCCGAGCGCTGCGTCTGGGGCAGCGACTTTCCCAACAGCCTGTGGACGCCGAAGGTCACTTTCGCCGAGCACCTGCGCATCTTCCGGGACGATCTGCCCTTGACCGACGCCGACCGCCGGCGCATCCTCGGCGAAACCGCCAACCGCCTCTGGTTCCGAGGCAGACTT
>JBBIMZ010000360.1:0-994 GCA_037444135.1 Solibacteraceae bacterium | reverse complement strand
ATACGGTATGACGCGATGACCCGGCGGGAGTGGCTTGCGGGGGCGCTCGGCGCGGCCCAGGATCCTTCGATCGAGGCGCTTTACCGCCGCGCCATCGTCGTGGATTCGCTGAACGTCACCGATTGGGACGATGCAGCTTTCGCCGACCTGGAAAGGTCCGGCTACACGGCCATCCATACCAGCCTGGCCAACCGCAACTTTGCCGTCGGCATCGAGCAGCTCCGACCGGCTTCTGCTCTGCCGCCGGGCGGCCGACGTGGAGCGCGCCAAGCGCGAGGGTAAGCTGGCCGTCCTGCTCGGCTTTCAGAACGCCACGGTCATCGAGGACGACCTGGCACACCTCGACCGGCTCTATGCTGCCGGCACGCGCTCGATCCAGCTCACGTACAACTCCCGCAACCTGCTCGGCGACGGCTGTACAGAACGGACCAACGCCGGCCTTTCGGACTTCGGCATCGCCTGCGTGGAGCGGATGAACGAGCTCGGCATGATCGTCGACCTGTCGCACTGCGGCGAGCAGACCACCGCCGACGGGATCGCCTTCTCGAAAAAGCCGCCGGCTTTCACGCACACGATGTGCAAGGCTGTGTACGACCACGTGCGGGCCAAGTCCGACGCGCTGTTGCGCGCCCTCTCCGACAAGGGCGGGGTCACCGGCATCCTGGCCCTCGGCTATCTGCTGGGACCGGGTCCGGAGACGACGCTCGAAGACTACCTGCGCCATATCGACCACGCCGTCAAGGTCTGCGGCATCGACCACGTCGGGCTGGCGACCGACTTTTCGATCCGCGGCATCCAAGCCACGGCCACGCGCGAGAGCTGGTATTTGCCGCGCCTGCGGGCCTTCAAACCCTCCTATCGCGTGCGCTGGCCTCCGTGGATTGCCGAGCTCGACAAACCGGAGCGCTTCCGCACGGTGGCCGCGGCGCTGGCCCGGCGCGGCTACAAGAGCCGGGAGATCGAAAAGATCCTCGGCCTGAACTGGCTGCGCTAC
>JBBIMZ010000359.1:0-4636 GCA_037444135.1 Solibacteraceae bacterium | reverse complement strand
AGCGCGCAGGCCGGAGAACACCTCCGCCATCCGGTTCCACATCTCCGGATCGCGGGCGCCGTGAACCTCCAACACCTTCCGGAAGCGCCCGGCCAAGGCCGGCAGCTCGAGCTTGAGATATTCGTGGTGCGTCTTGACGATGTGAGCGATGAGTTCGCCGAGCGGCGCCGTCCGCCAGTCCCGCGCCGGCGTCTCCGCCCGTTGCGCCCGCCCGATCTCGTCGAGCACGGCCGCCGGATTCAGCCCCTTGGCCGAGCAAGCCTCTTCAAACGGTTGATTGCCGCCGCAGCAGTAATCGAGCCCGTACTGTTCGAGAATCCGCACCGCCGCCTGGGACTCAGCGGCGACTTCAGCCAGAGTCTTCGTGGTCGTCGTCACTCTCACTCTCCCTTCCAAAGACGAGCCTACGGCCTCGGATCAAGCCGTGCAGTGACTTCGGTCACTTCCAGATGACGGAGAAACGGCGCGCTTCGGGATCCACGCGGAGGATCGAGCCCTCTGGAACGGCTTTGGCCCCTTCGATGGCGCTGAACCGGAGCCGGGCGCCGAGCCGCGCCGGCAGCTCCAGGTGCGCCGGCGCCGGACCGGCTTCGCGGCGGTAGTTCAAGCGCCAGGCGGAACCGTCGGGCTCGAGCGTCAGATCCAGAGGACCGAAGCGCGTGGGCGTGGCGGCGAAGGCGTATGGCTCGGCTGGCGCCAGTTCGAAGTCGCCGACGCCCGCGAGCAGGCGCAAGGTCCCGCCGTCCTCGAGAGCAAGCAGGTGTCGGAGAAAGAGGATGCATTCGGCGCTCGCCCAGTTATGCGGCATGTCGCCAACGTAGCCGGCCACGAGCGAGCCGCGCAGCGGCTGTTCTTCGCGCCAGCAGTACAGCGGCGAAGCGTGGTTGAGGAAGCCGTGGAAAGTCAGCCGGGCCCAGTCCGCCATCCCAGCCCAGAGATAGGCGTGAGCGACGAAGGCCGCGTTGTACACCCACAGACCTTCGTGCGCAATCCAGCCGGTTTCAATGGGAACGTCTTCGCGCGTGCAAGCCTGCATCAACGCCAGATGCCCCTTGACGATCGGGTCGTTTCGGTCATACAGCAAGCCGGGATAGATGGCATGGGAGAGCGCCCACTGTCCCACCTGCGGGCGCGGCCGGCGCCGTTCGTCCGGCTCGTCCCATTGCGGATCCTCGCGCATCAGCATGGGCAGATAGTCGAAACCGGCCGGATGGCGCCGCATCTCCCGGCGCGCGGCGTCGAAGAAGGCCCGGCGCAGCTCCTCGTAGAAGGTTCGCCGGCGCCAGTTCGTCCATCCGGAGCTGTTCGGCCGCCTCGGCCACGGCGCGCAGGCCGGCGAGCGTCCAGAGCGTGTTGGTGAATTCCGGGCGGACGCCTCCGAGTCCGCCGTCGCCCATGCCGCGCGCCAGTAGGCCGTAGCGCCCGTTCGCACTGCCTTCGGCGCGCGCCCTCTCGCGCAGCGAGCGCAAAAAGTCCACGCCGCGCAAAATCTGAGGCGCCATCCGGCGAAAACCGCTCCAGTCCTGATCCAGTTCGGCCAGGCGCACGAGCGTGAACATCGCAATCGCCGTGTCCTTCCAGTGCTCCCGCCCGGCACCGGCGAAGATGCGAGCCCCTCGCGAGCTTCGCGCGCATAGCCGAGATATCGCGCCGCCTCCTGCAGAAAATGGCCGTCCACCACCCAAAGCCCGCGATAGACCGTGGGGCCCACCTGAAAGGTCAACCGGCCGTCCCGCAGCTCGCGCGCCTGCACGATGTTTCGCGCCGAGGCCATAAGAAACTCGCCGTAGCGGGCCGGGAGCCGAAACTCCACGTCTCCCCGCGTCGGCTTCCAGGACCGCCAGAAGGCGCGCGCGTTCTCGAGCAGCCGGCCGGCCTGCTCCACCTCAGCCCGGATTGCCTTTCGGGCTTGGCCCGCCTGTGGGAAGCGATAGAGCACGCGCAGCGGCTGCGCCGGAGTGGCGATCCCTTCGGCCCCCATCAGAGTGAAGCCCGCGCCGGTGTCGCGCAAGGCGAGCGGGGCCGAGCAGGTCATGAACACCGGCGAGCCGGACGCTCCGAGGCGGACCCGGCTGACGCCCGCCTCGATTGTCACCGTCACGCTCTCGCGCGTGCGAAGGCGCACCAGAGGCCGGAGGGGCAGGCGGGCCCGTCGCCGCGGACGCGCCTCGAACACGACGTTGTCCACTCGCCCTTCGCCCGGTTCCTCGGACGCGAAGGCGACCAATTCGACGAACGCCTCCGGCCGCTCGATCCGCGTGTGGACGATCGGCACGCCGGGCCCCTCGAGCCTCTGCCAGGCGACCTCGTCCGGCTCCATGCCGGCCAGCGAGATCTCGACGACCACGGGGAAATGGTCGATCGGCCGGCCTTGCCCCGGATGCCCGTAACGAAGCTCGCCGCGCTCGCCCACCAGAGTCTTGTGGGGGTCGTCGGGAAAGCAGATGGCCGTCTGCCAGGAAAGGGGAGCATAGCGGAAGTCAAGGGTGGAGCCGGGATCGAAGCCCTGGCCGGCGAGCGGCGCCGCCGAGGCCAGCGCGGAGGTTCCAAGGAAACGGCGGCGATTCATCTTGCCCACCATTGTGCACCGGAGCGGCCCGCGGCGGCAGCGTCATTGACGGCGCGGCCTGCGCGGAGTAGTCTGAAAGGTGGGAGGCGCATGACTCGCTACGCTCCGTCGCGGAATTATCTCCCGGGGGCGGCTGTCGCCGTTGGGTTGGCGGTCTTCTCCGGCTGGTATGCCCTGGAATGGGCGCCGGCCGCCGTGCCCGCGGTGCTGTTCCTGATCAGCGCAGCGTTTCTCATCTGGCTGGCCTCGCGTCCCGCCATTGAAATCGATGAGCGCTACCTGCGCATCGGCAAGCGCCGTATCCACTGGCTCGACATCCGGCGCGTCGATCGCACCGGCTGGGTTTCGCCGCTGATCGTCAACCTGACGCTCGCCGACGACAGTCGCGTCCTGCTCATCTACCCCGGCGATCTGGACGCCGCCAACAGCCTGCTGCGCCAACTCCGCCGCCACGCCTCCGAGGCCTTGATCGACGGCATCCCGTACAAGCAGTTCTGGGGCGAGGTCCTTCCGCCCGGCCGGGAACGCGCCCGGCTCCCCTCGCCCAGGTACAAGATCCTCCGCGAGGAGGATGAAGCCGAGGTCGAGCGCCTCTATCAGCGCCTGAAGGCCGTCGGCCGCCTCGATTCCACCGGCTCGGGCGAGGAGAAACAGGCGGATTGAGCGGTTCGCGGGAAGCCGCCCGAGCGCGCCCATGAGAGAGACCCTCCGCACGCTCTGGCCCTATCTGCGCCGCTACCGCCGGCAGATGGTTCTCGGCATCGGCGCGTTGTTGCTCCGCAACGTCGCCGGCGCTTGCGTTCCGCTGGTCATCCGCGAGACCGTCGATTCCCTCACGCGCCACTTCAGCCTCCGCCTCGCCGTCTGGTCAACGGCCGCCTTGATCGGGCTGACCGCCGTCAAAGGGCTGTTCCAGTACGCCATGCGCATCCTCATCATCGGGCTGTCGCGCGATGTCGAATACGACCTGCGCAACGACCTGTTCGCCCGCCTGGTTCGCCTCTCCCCGGACTTCTACACCCGCTTCCGCACCGGCGATATCATGGCCCGCGCCACCAATGATCTGAACGCCGTCCGCGGGCTCACCGGACCGGGCATCATGTACACGGCCGACACGGCCGTCACGGCCATCTTCGCCCTGATCATCATGTTCTCGGTCGACTGGCGCCTGACGCTGTTCGCGCTCGCCCCGGCGCCGCTGGTGAGCCTCGCGGTGCTCTTCTTCGGCCGCTACATCCACGAGCGTTTCAAGAGCATCCAGGCGCTGTTTTCCGACATCAGCAGCCGCGTCCAGGAGAACATCGCCGGCGTGCGCGTCATCCGCGCCTACGTCCAGGAGGAAGCGGAAAAGCAGGTCTTCGAATCGCTCAACCGCAACTACGTCGCCGAGAACCTCACGCTCGCCCGCGTCTCCGGCCTGTTCAGCCCGTTGCTGCAAGCACTGACCGGCCTCTCGTTCCTCGTCGTGCTCTGGTACGGCGGCTACCGCTTGCTCGAAGGGCGGCTCACGCTCGGCAGCTTCCTGATGTTCAACGTCTTCCTCGGGATGCTGATCTGGCCGATGATCGCCATGGGCTGGATCGCCAATATGCTCCAGCGGGGCAGCGCCTCGCTGGCCCGGATCAACGAGATTCTGAACCAGCAGCCGACTATCGCCGATCCGCCGCGCCCCGCCCGGCTTATGGAACCCGTCCGCGGCGAGATCGAGCTGGCCGACGTCCGCGTCCACTTCGACGGGCGCCCCGCTCTGGAAGGAGTCAGCCTGCGCATCCCCGCGGGAGCCACCATCGCCATCGTGGGGCACACCGGCAGCGGCAAGAGTACGCTGGCGCAGCTGATCCCGCGCCTGATCGACCCCACCGAGGGACGCGTCCTGCTGGACGGCATCGATCTGCGCGACCTTTCGCTAGCCGATCTGCGCCGCCAGATCGGCTTCGTCCCCCAGGAGACCTACCTGTTCAGCGCCACGTTGGCCGAAAACATCGCCTTCGGCGCGCCTCAGGCCACGGCCGAGGAGATTCGCCGGGCGGCCGAGGCGGCCGGGCTCGGCGAGGACATCGCGTGCTT
>JBBIMZ010000358.1:0-4658 GCA_037444135.1 Solibacteraceae bacterium | reverse complement strand
CAGGTTGGCGTACCAGATGAGCATGTACTGCGAGAAGGCGATGTAGGCCCACCAGACGATGAGCCCGAACAGCCACTTGCCCAGGTCGTGGTAGTGCTCGACTGTGATCACGTCGCGCAGCAGGCCCGCCCGGCGCAGGGCGAGCGCGATGAGGATCAGCGCCGACAGAAACGCCACGGCGCCGCCGGAGAAGACATAGACGCCGAAAATCGTCGAGTACCAGAACGGGTTCAGCGACATGACCCAATCGACGCCGGCCATCGTCACGGTGATGGTGAGCACGACCAAGCCCGGGGCGCTCCAGGCGCGCGCATTCGAGACCGACTCGCGGAAGTCGCCCAAGTCTTGGCTGACCGAGATCCGGTACAGGGCGAACGAGAGCACGCCCCAGAGGAACAGATAGACCACCGAACGGATCAGGAAGAGGGAGGTCCCGTTGAGAAAGCGGATGCAGGTGTTGCTGTCCAGCAGGTACAGCCGCGCGCGGCCCACGGGGAGACCGTATTCAGGCCGAGCGCCGCCGGGAGAAACCGCAGCGTCAGGGGCGCGACGGTGATCATGACGGTTTCCATCAGGCGGCGCGCGCTGACGCTCCAGACGGCGCCGGTGACGTGCTGGACCATGACGAAGAACATGGCGCCCCAGCCGATCGTGAGGAAAAACAGGAAGTGCACCAGATAGGAGCCGAGGAAGTTGTAGCGGTCCGTGGCCCAGCCGAAGGCGCAGGCCGCCCAGGCCGCGGCTCCGATGACGAGCAACGTGTTGCGGCCGCGGACGAAGAGGCGATCATCGAGGAGATAGGACTGCGGAGTCAGTGGTTGGGTCATCAGCGCAACTCCCGCCTCAGTTCCTCCGGCACGTCCTCGATCGTCCCGCTGGTGGCGCGCTGGAGGGCGCGCACGTAGGCGACGATCGCCCAGCGGTCCTGCTCGGAGATCTGAAAGCGATAACCGGGCATGGTGCGGCGTCCGTACGTGATCACCTGGAAGATCTCGCCGTCCACCATGGCCTTGATCCGGTCGTCGTGCAGGTTGTTGGCCGGCCAGGAGGAGCGTTGGCCGACGATGCCGCGGCCCGAACCGGTCCGGTCATGACACGGCGCGCAGTAAATGTTGAACCGCTCCTGGCCGCGCGCGAGCACTTTTTCGTCGAGCGGGAGCGGGTTGCGGGCAACGTACATCCCGTTTTCCGCACCGGTGGCCAGCGGGCCGTCGTCGTCGAGCCGGCCCTGGGCGACGGTGCCGGGCACGGGAGCGCGCGATCCGCGGCCGTCGGCGAAGAAGGCGCTGGCCTCCTGCGGTTTGACTTTCACCTGGCGCTTCATATCCGGGAAGATCTCCACCTGCGGCTTGCGCGAGGTCTGGCCGGCGCAGGCCGAGAGCAGGACCGCGAGGGCGCAGGCGGTCGGGCGATCGAGTCTCATTGCGCCTCCTCGACCACGCTCGTCGCCACCGCCCCCAGCCGCTCGAGCAGCGCGCGCGTCTCCTCAGGGTGGAAACTGGGGTCGGCGGCCTCGACGGCGAGCAGGAAGCCGTCGTCGGTGGCCCTGCGGAACGCATCGCACTCAAACAGCGGATGGTGAAGCCGGGGCAGGCCGTTGAGGGCGAGCATGCCGAAGACTGTGGCCAGAGCCGCCAGCAGCACCGTCAGCTCGAAGGTGATCGGAATGGACGGTTCGAAGGCGAACGGCGGCTTGCCGCCGACGATGAGCGGATAGTCGACCGCGCCGGTCCACCATTGCAGCAGCAGCGCCAGGCTCGCGCCGGTCAAGCCGGCGGCCAGCGCGATCCAGCCGAGCGGCGAGCGGCGGATGCCGAGGGCTTCCTCGATGCCGTGAACGGGAAAGGGCGTGCAGGCGTCCATGTTGCGGTAGCCGTGCCGGCGCAAGGTGCGGGCGGCTTCGAGCAGGGTGCCGGGCGAGTCGAATTCGGCCAGCACGCCGTAGAGCTTCCCTGCCGCCATCAGTGACCTCCCGAGCGGTTCCCCGGCGCCGGCAACACGCCTTTGACCTCCGAGATCGCGATCACCGGCAGGAAGCGGAGAAAGAGCAGAAACAGCGTCAGGAACAGACCGAGACTGCCGGCGAAGGTGAGCACGTCGAAGACCGTCGGCCGGAAGTAGCCCCAACTCGAGGGCAAAAAATCGCGGTGGAGCGAGGTCACGATGATGTTAAAGCGCTCGAACCACATGCCGACGTTGACGACGATGGAAACGCCGAGCATCACCGGGATGCTGCAGCGGAACATCTTGAACCAGAACAATTGAGGGGCGAAAACATTGCAGGCGAACATGGTCCAGACGGCCCAGGCGTACGGGCCGGTGACGCGGTTGACGAAAACGTAGCGCTCGTAGGGGTTGCCGCTGAAAAAGGCGGTGAAGAACTCGACGGCGTAAGCGTAGCCGACGATCGAGCCGGTGGCGAGCAGGATCTTGCACATGTTCTCCATGTGCGTCATCGTGATCAGGTGCTCGAGGCGGTAGACCTTCCGGGCCAGGATCATCAGCGTGATGACCATGGCGAAACCGGAGAAGATCGCCCCGGCGACGAAGTAGGGCGGAAAGATCGTGGTGTGCCAGCCGGGCAGCACCGAGACGGCGAAGTCGAAGCTGACGATGCTGTGGACGGAGAGCACCAGCGGCGTGGACAGTCCCGCCAGCAGCAGGTAGGCTTTCTCATAGTGGCTCCAGTGGCGGGCCGAACCGCGCCAGCCGAGGCTGAGCAGTCCGTAGGCGAGTTGCCGCAGCCGCGTGCTCGCGCGGTCGCGCAGCGTCGCCAGGTCCGGGATCATGCCGACGTACCAGAACAGCAACGAAACGGTGAAATAAGTGCTGACCGCAAAGACGTCCCACAGCAGCGGGCTGCGGAAATTCTGCCACAGGCCGAGGTCGGGGTTAGGGAGCGGAAACAACCAGTAGGCCCGCCACGGCCGGCCGGTGTGGAACAGCGGAAAGATGCCGGCGCAGATGACGGCGAAGATCGTCATCGCCTCGGCGGCGCGGTTGATCGAGGTGCGCCACCGCTGGCGGAACAGGAACAGAATCGCCGAGATCAGGGTCCCGGCGTGGCCGATGCCGATCCAGAAGACGAAGTTCGTGATGTCCCACGCCCAGGCGACCGGCTGATTGTTCCCCCAGATGCCGATGCCGGTGCGAACCAGGTGCGCGAGCACCGCCAGCAGCATCACCGTCGCCGCTCCGGTGATCGCGATGGCGACGTACCAGGCGCGCGGCGGCTTGCTCTCGACGATACGCGCCACGTCGCGCGTGATGTCGCCGTAGGTCCGTTCGCCTTCGACCAGCGGCGCTTCCAGTCCGATCCGTTCGCGAATCGCCAGCTCTGCCATCGCCTATGCCAGCTCCGGATTCAAGTTGCGCAACCGCGCCAGATACGACGTGCGAGGCTTGATGTTGAGCTCCTCGAGCATGACGTAGTCGCGGTTTTGTTTCTTCAGTTGGGAGACCCGGCTGTTCGGGTCGTTGATGTCGCCGAAGACGATGGCCTGCGCGGGGCAAGTCTGCTGGCAGGCCGTCAGGATCTCGCCGTCCCGGATCGCCCGCCGGCCTTCGGCCTTGGCCTGAATCTTCTTTTCCTGGATCCGCTGCACGCAGTAGGTGCACTTTTCCATGACGCCGCGCATGCGCACGGTAACGTCCGGATTGAAAACCAGCTCTTGCGGCTCTTCCAGATTCTTGTGCCACTCCAGGAAGTTGAACCGGCGCACCTTATACGGGCAGTTATTCGAGCAGTAGCGCGTGCCGACACAGCGGTTGTAGGCCATTTCGTTGAGCCCCTCGGGACTGTGCACCGTGGCGGCGACCGGGCAGACGTTCTCGCAGGGGGCGTTCTCGCAGTGCATGCAGGCCACCGGCTGGAAGACCGCCGCCGGGGCGTCCGGCTCGCCCGAGAAATAGCGGTCGACGCGCAGCCAGTGCATTTCACGCCCCCGCGCCACTTCGCGCTTACCGACGATGGGGATGTTGTTTTCCGCCTGGCAGGCCAGGATACAGGCGTTGCAGCCGACGCACCGGTTCAGGTCGATCGCCATGCCCCACTGGTGGCCTTCCTCGTAGGAGCGCTCCGGGTAGATCGATTCGAGCTCGGCGACGTGAGCGCCGTGCCGGGCGAAGTCGGGATGCTGGCGGTAGTGTTGCAGCGTGGCCTCGCGCACCAGCGGCCGCCCCTCCATCGAATGGTGGTCCTGAGCGCTGACCAGCCGGTAGCGCCGCCCGGTGAGGCGGACCTGGACGCCCGCAACAAAACCGGGATGCTCGCTCGTGCGCAGCGGGTAGGCGTTGTGGCCTACGCGCCGTCCGACGCGCCCGCAACGCGTCCGGCCGTAACCCATCGCAACGGCGATCGAGTTGTCGGCCTGGCCCGGCTGGATCCACACGGGCATCTCGATGCTCCGGCCGCCGCGCTCGAGCGCGATCACGTCGCCGCCGGCGACGCCCAGCGCACTGGCCGTCTTCGGACTCACCAGCGCCGCGTTGTCCCAGGTGAGCTTGGTCATCGGGTCCGGCGCTTCTTGCAGCCAGCCGTTGTTGGCGAAGCGGCCGTCCCAGACGGCGTGGCTGGGGTGAAAGACGACTTCGACGCCTTCCGGCCGGGCGCCGGGCCGGGCAGCCAGAACCTGCTCGCGGCGCACGCGGGCGGCGAC
>JBBIMZ010000357.1:4437-4664 GCA_037444135.1 Solibacteraceae bacterium | reverse complement strand
GCTCGGCCCCGTGCGGGAGTATCTGTGCGGGGCGCGCGAGCCGACCGGCGACGGCGGCCTGACGGTGCGGCGCCTGATCCGGCGCAACGCCGTCGAGGCGATGGCGCGGGCGCGGGCGCTGGAGGCCGAACGGGGAAGGGAGGAAGTGGCGCGCGGCCTTCTCCGCGGGCTGGGGATCGACCGGGCGGCCTTCTGCGCACTCGAGCGGATTGTAAGCCCGCTCGGCC
>JBBIMZ010000357.1:1714-4427 GCA_037444135.1 Solibacteraceae bacterium | reverse complement strand
TCCGGCGTGACGAGATCATACTCGTGCGCGCACGCGCCGCGGCTGAGCCGGCAAGGCCGGGCCTGCTAGACTGATTGGAGTGTGCTCCCTGGAGCGTCCAGGCCCGCCGGAGAGATGGCCGAGTGGCTGAAGGCGCACGCTTGGAAAGCGTGTATAGGGGAAACTCTATCGAGGGTTCGAATCCCTCCCTCTCCGCCAGCCGCGCGCCTCATTCAAACTGGCGCCGGAATTCCTCGAAAGCGCGCCGGAGCTGATCCAGTTCAGCGCGCAGGTCCGCGACGGTTGCTTCGAGCGCCGCCACACGGTCCCGGTGCGCCTGAGGCGCCGGCTCGGACGCAGCGTCGTCCGCAGACGCCTCCGGCGGGACGGAGAGCAGGTGCGCGTACCGGTGCTCGCGGGCGCCGGGCTGCCTCGGCAAGCGGACCACCAGCGGGGGGTTCTGCTCGCTCATGCGCTCAAGACAGGCGAGGACCTCCTCGACATCGGTGAACGCGTGCATGGGAGCGCTCCGGCTGCGGAGTTCGCCCGGGGTCTGCGGCCCGCGCAGCATCAGCACGCAGAGGAGCGCCAGCTCGCGGCGCCCGAGATTGAGCTGTTCGGTGAAGCGCTGGCGGTGCTTCGGGACGCGGAGCCCGGCGCCGGTGATAGTGCCGGCGAGGCCTTTCCGGCGCAGGCGCTCCAGAGCCTCCTCGACGGCCTCCGGGTCAAAGAAGACGACGGGATCGCGGCCGGATTTCTGATTGCAGGCGGCCACCAGCGCATTGAGGGACAGCGGGTAGTATTCCGGCGTCGTGATCTCTTTCTCGATCAGCGCGCCGAGCACTCGCACTTCCACCGGGTCGAGAAGGAAATCCACGTCTCAAGGTAGCACGGGTGGGATGTCAGTACTCGATTTGCACCAAGAGTTGAAAGCGGCGGGCGTCGAGCGCCTCGACCAGCCCACCGTAGGACGGCAGCCGGCGACCGCCGGCCGCAAAGTAGGGGCTGACGACCAGCGGGTTGGTGTGGTTGAGCAAGTTGAACGCCTCGACGCCCGCCTGTAGGATCGCGCGGCGCTCCCGGAGCCAGACGCCTTTCATGAGGCGCAGGTCCAGCGTGGCCGTGGCCGCGGTCCGGAACGGATTACGCGGCAGGCCGCCAGGGCGGGACGAGATCGGGAAAGCGCCGGTGCGGTAGACGTCCGAAGTCGCCAGCGCGTTGAACGGGCGGCCCGCGCCGAGCTGAAGGATCGGCGCCAACACGACGTCTTGGAGCGCTGCGCGGAGTCTGCCGGGCGCCAACTCGGCCGGCAACTCGATCAAAGCGCTGGCCGTCAGCCGGTGGGCCTGGTGCTGGCGGGAGAGCGCCCAGTCCAGCGAAGTGTCGGTGGGATTCGCGGGCTGTTCGTCAAAGTCGGAGGCGTCGTCGCGGGTCCGGCCGACCGAGTAGGCGACCAAGTAAGTCAACTCGCGGCGGAGCCGCCGATGGACGGAGACGGTCAAGCCGGCATGAGCAGATCTGGCCGACTGCTCCAGCGCATAGGCGGGTGGAAGGGTGAGCGCGGAGTTGCGGATGCGGGGCAAGTGGCAGCCGCGCACGAAAGCTGCTTCAAGGACTAACCGGGTATCCTTTCCAAGAGCCCGCTCGGCGCCAAAGATCAGCTTGCGGCTGTAAGTGGGAGGGAAAGGCGCCGCGGCGTGATAGGCGGACAAGGGCAGTCCGGGAAGCGGCCCGGGGAGAGTCCCCCCGCGGGCGAACGAGAAGGCTCTCAGGGCCAGCTCGCCCGTCAGATACTGCTCAAAACCGCCCGAGCCGTCTTTCTGGATCGCTTCGTTGAGGAAAGCGAGGGGCAAGCGGTCATAAAACAGCCCGAATCCAGCCCGCAACACCCAGGAACTGGCCGCCGACGGCCGCCAGGCGAGGCCCAGGCGAGGGGCAGCAGCACGGGCGGCGCCGGGGATCGGCGCGGGCAACGATTCGATATCCCAGCGGAGGCCCGCTTCGACGTGGAGGGGCGGCAGCGGCCGCCACCGGTGCTGCACCCAAACTCCGGTCGGCGAAACCGCCAGGCGCGTGCGCGGACGACCGAAGGCTTGGAGAACGACATCGGGGCGGCCTGCGAGAAAATCCTCGAGCGTGGGAAACACGTAGAGGCCGCCGAAGCGGCCTGCCAGCCGCGCGTCCAGCCAGATGTGGTGCCATGAAACTCCCGCGTTGATCCTGTGGCGGCCCGTGGCCAGTTCGACGGCCTCGACGAGTTCCAAATGGTCCTCGGTGCGTGAGGCATCGAGGTTGTAGGCTTGGCCGAGCGTCAGCACTCCCGGGATCGCGAGCATGGCGCCGTGGACCGCGGGAGCCGTTGTGGCGCCGCGCCGGGCGAGCTGGAGGCGGACGTCGTTTACCAAGTGCGCTGACGGGACCGCCAGCCAGGAGGCCGCCAGGGGAGTGGTCGGCGACGAGGCTCGCGCCGCGTGCCGACTGGTCGGCGAAATTGTCCATGCCGTAAACATCGCCGTCGAGGCGGCCGCGCGAGAAAGCGTAGCGCCCGGAGAACGCCTGCACGCGCGGCCGGCGGTGGTCCACTTTGAGGCTGCACGTCGTCTCGGAGGCCGAGGTCGGAAACAGGCCCCGGCGTACCTGCCGCACGGGCGCATCAGCAAACAGCGGACTCGCCAGAGCGGCGCGGATGGCGTCGAGGGATTCCTCCGGGCATCGGACCACTCCTCGCCCGACT
>JBBIMZ010000357.1:0-1704 GCA_037444135.1 Solibacteraceae bacterium | reverse complement strand
CCACCCGCAGCACTTCCTCCAGATGCTTCTGCGCCGACTCGAACTGCTGTTCGAAAGCGGTGGCGAAGAACGTGCGGTCCGAAGCCAGCGGCCCCAGAAGCGATCACCCGGCTGACCGCGCCGGGCGCGCGACTTGCCGGCGGCCTCCGGGTTCCTGGCGTTGAGGAGTTCGTTCTGGAAGAAAAAAGTGGCGTCGCCGTGCCAGACGTTGGCGCCAGAGCGAGTGACCACGTTGACAATGCCGCCGGCTGCGCCCCCGGATTCGGCCCCGACGATCGCGCCGGCCACGCGAAACTCCTGCACCATCTCCAGGCCGATCGCCGCGCGGTTGCCGCCCGTGGTTTCGTCGCGGTTGTCGATGCCGTCGATGAAGAGCCCGTTGTTGCGCCCGCGCAGACCATGGAAGGCGAAGCCGCTATCGAGGTTGGGGGCCCGCAGGCCGGCCAGCGAGCGCTGCGCTTTCGCGGCCGGCGACGGAGCCACGCCGGGAGCCACCAGCACGAAGTTCAGATAGTTACGGTTGGACGAAGGCGACTCCTCGATCCGCTCAGCGCCGAGCGAAGCGCCGGCGGTGGTCGCGCTCGTGTCGACCGGCTCGGGCTGCTCCTGGACTTCGAGGCTGGTGGCGACCGCCGCCGGAACAAGGCGCACCTCGCGCGTCACGGTCTCGCCCGCAGGCACCGCAAACGGCTCGAAGACGAGCGTGGTGAAGCCGTCTTTGACGACATGCATCGAGTACTCGCCGGAGGGGAGACCGTGGAAGGAGAAGCCTCCCCCGGCATCGGAGACGCTCCGGCGCATCGCCCCGGTTCCGGTGTGCACGAGACGGATCTCAGCGCCGGGGACGGCGGCGCCACTGGCGTTGACGATCGTGCCTTGAACGGAGCCCGTGGCCCGCATGGATTGGGACAGAGCGACGGGCACGGCCGCCAGGACTGCCCCGAGAGCCGAAAGCCGTCCGCCGAACCACATTGCGGGCCGCCGCGACGATTCTACCACAGACTCGGCCCCGGTCACCTCGGTCGGAGTGGTGCCCGGGGCGGGATTTGAACCCGCACTCGCCTTGCGGCGAAAAGGATTTTAAGTCCTTTGCGTCTGCCGATTTCGCCACCCGGGCGGGTGGACCCCGCAGCGATGCCGCTCGACCGGCCGGCGGTTTAGAACATGAACAGTGGGATGCTGCTGCGGATCTCTTCGCGTTCGCCGCCCCCGCCGGCCGTGACGGGCTGCTCCTGCCGGAGCGGCCGGCAGTAGATGCCCGAATCCTCCAGGTAGACCTCGAGCTCAGCCGGGCGCGGCAGCGTACCCTGAATGAGCGCCTCCGAGAGCGGATCTTCGATGTATTTCTGGAGGGCGCGCCGGAGCGGCCGGGCGCCGTAGCTGCGGTCGCCGCACGTCTTCTCGAGGATGTAGCGCGAAGCCTCCGGCGCCAGCCGGATGCGGATCTCCTTGGAGACCAGGTTCGCGTTGATCTGTTCGACCAGCAGGTCGATGATCTTGATCAGGTCGTCGTCGGTGAGCGCCTTGAAGAGGATGATCTCGTCCAGGCGGTTGAGGAACTCGGGATTGAAGGCGCGCTTGACTTCGGCCATCACCTGATCCTCGACCTTCGGCGGAATCGCGCCCGCCGGCGTGGCCGAGAAGCCCATCGGGGCGCGCTTTTCCAGATGCCGCGCTCCGAGGTTCGACGTCATGATGATGATC
>JBBIMZ010000356.1:0-4666 GCA_037444135.1 Solibacteraceae bacterium | reverse complement strand
GCCGAATGCGGTCAGGACGATCGAGGTGACGCGCGCGCCCCGCACCGCTAGGCGCTTGAGCAGTTCGAAGCCGTCCATCCGCGGCATCATCAAGTCGGTGATCAGCACGTGCGGATCGAATTGCGAAAGCTTGTCGAGCGCCTCCTGGCCGTCGGCGGCGGTCTCGGTGGTAAAGCCCCAGGCGGCGACCATCGTGGCCAGGCCGCGCCGCTGGTTTTCCTCGTCATCGACGATCAGCACGCGCGTCGTGGCGGCCGTTCGAGCTTCCGGCATGGCAACAGTGTAACGCCTGGCTGGTACAATCTGAGAGGATCCGGATGGTGACGATTCGGCCATGCGAAGCGTAGCTCTGGCCGGTTGCAGTGCAATTTGCTCACCAAATTCGTGGGCCTGGGAAGGTGTCGCATGAAAGGCAATTCGACGGTGATCGAGCTGCTCAACGAAGTGCTCAAGGCGGAATTGACTGCCATCAGCCAGTATTTCCTACACGCCGAGATGATGGAGAACTGGGGCTACGAGAGGCTCTCGGGCCGCACCAAGAAGGAGGCCATCGATGAGATGAAGCATGCCGAAATGCTCATCGAGCGCATCCTGTTCCTCGAGGGTACGCCGCGCATGGATGAGCTGTTCCCGTTTCGCATCGGGCAGAACGTGCGGAGCCAGATCGAGAACGATCTGGCGCTCGAGCTGGAAGCCGTCGACCGTCTGAACCGCGCCATCGCCGCCGCAGCCGCCGCCGGCGACAACGGCTCGCGCGAGCTGTTCGAGAAGATCCTCGACGATGAGGAGGAGCACGTCGACTTCCTCCAAGCGCAACTGCATCTGATCGGCGAGGTCGGTCCGGCAAAATACCTCGCCCGGCAGATGGGCGACGAAGACTGAGGGCCCCTTTGGCATGAGCCGCCGAAGCATTGCGGCTGCTCTCGCCCTGGCGCTCGGGCTGGCCGCCATCGCCGGGCCGGCTTGCGCCCAGCGGGAACTGGCGGGGGCGGCCCGGATTCGACTGGCGCTCGAACGGCTCAATGTGCTCGGCACGGTCTTGATGATCGCGGCCCACCCCGATGACGAGAACACGGCTCTGCTTGACTATTTCGCCCGCGGGCGCAAGCTGCGGACCGCCTATCTGTCGCTCACGCGCGGCGAGGGCGGGCAGAATCTGATCGGCCCGGAGCAGGGCGATCTGCTCGGCGTGATTCGCACTCAGGAGCTGCTGGCCGCCCGGAGGATCGACGGCGCCGAGCAATACTTCACCCGCGCGGTCGACTTCGGCTACTCTAAGTCGCTGGAAGAGACGCTGGCCAAATGGGGCAGAGAAGAGATCCTGAGCGACATCGTCCGGATCGTCCGCCGCTTGTGCCCCGATGTCGTCATTCTTCGCTTCTCCGGCACCGCGCGCGACGGCCACGGCCAGCATCAGGCCTCGGCGATTCTCGGCAAGGAGGCGTTCTTTGCGGCGGCCGACGCCGCCCGCTTTGCTGACCAGCTTTCCGAGGTGCGGCCGTGGCAGGCCAGGCGCCTGTTTTGGAACGTTTTCTCTTTCCGCGGCGGCCGCTTCACCGACGCCGGCGACATGCCTGGCCGGATCGATCTGGATGTCGGTGAATACGATCCGGTTCTGGGTTTCTCGTATGCCGAAATCGCCGGGATGAGCCGGAGCCAGCATCGCAGCCAGGGATTCGGCGCGCCGGAGACGCGCGGGCCGGTGCCGAACAGCCTCTTGCTACTCGCTGGAGACCCGGCCCCGAAGGATCCTTTCGATGGCATCGACACGAGCTGGAACCGCGTGCCGGGCGGCGCGGCGGCCGGCAAGCTCTTTGAGGAAGCGGCCCGCACCTTCCGGCCGGAGCAGCCCGAGCAGACCGTGCCGCTGCTGCTCCAGGCGCGCGCCGTGATTCGCCGACTCCGGGATCCCTGGGCCGCCGTCAAGCTCGAAGAACTCGACGAGACGATCGCTCTGCTTGCCGGATTGTGGCTCGAGGCCACGGCCGACCGCTACTTTCTCGTGCCGGGAGAGGCGGTTAGGATCGAGACGGTGGCGCTGAACCGCTCCCGGTACCCGCTCGAGCTTAGCGGGGTGGACATCGACGGGGCGGCGTCGTCGAGCGAGGCTGCGCCGCTCGCATACAACCGGCCGGTCCGGCGCACCTTTACCTGGATGCCCGCCCGGGAGGCGCCCTACTCGCACCCGTTCTGGCTGCGCCGGCCCAAGCACGACGAAAGCCGTTACCAGCTCGCTGACGTCCGCCAAATCGGCCAAGCCGATAGCGAGCCGGTGCTTCGGGCGCGGTTTCGCCTGAAGGCAGGAACGGAAGAAATCGTGCTTCGCCGTCCGGTCGAATACCGCTATGTGGACCGAGTGCGGGGGGAGTTGACGCGCCCGCTGGCGGTGGTGCCGCCGGTCGCCGTGGCGTGGGCCCGCGAGACCATCGTCATCCCCGAGGCGCGCCCCCGCACGGTGGCCGTCGAACTGGTCGCCCACGCCGGCGAGACCGCCGGGGAGCTCCGCCTCGACCTTCCCGCGGGCTGGAGCGCTTCACCGCCGCGCCAATCTTTCCGCCTCGGCGCTCCCGGCGAGCAGGCCACCATCCGGTTCGACTTGACCCCGCCCGGAGAAGCGTCGCGGCAGAGCGTCGCCGCCGTCGCCGTCGTCGGCGGTACGGAAATCTCTTCCGGCACCGCGGTGATCGACTATCCGCACATTCCGCCGCAGACTCTGGCGCCGCCGGCCCGCGGGGCGCTCGTTCGAATCGAGGCCCGCACGCTGGCTCGCACGGTGGGCTACGTGATGGGGGCCGGCGACAAGGTTCCGGGCGCGCTCGAGCAGCTCGGCTGCCAGGTGACGCTGCTCGGGGCCGAAGATCTGGCCGGCGGCGACCTCGGCGTCTACGATGCGATTGTCACCGGCGTGCGCGCCTACAACGTGCGGCCGGATCTTCGCACTCACCAGCAACGCCTGCTCGACTATGTCGAGCAAGGGGGAACGCTCATCGTGCAATACAACGTCCTCGACCGGCCTGTTCCCAACGCGCCCGATCCTCTGGCCCGCCTCGGACCCTTCCCGTTCCGCATCGGCCGGGACCGCGTCAGCGTCGAAGAGGCGCCCGTCGAATTTCTCCGGCCGGATCACCCCTTGCTCGCCTCGCCCAACCCGATTACCGCAGCCGACTTCGAAGGTTGGGTGCAGGAGCGGGGCCTGTATTTCGCCCAGGAGTGGGACGCCCGCTACGAATCGCTCTGGGCGATGGCCGACCCCGGCGAGAAGCCGCTCGCCGGCGGCACGCTTTACGCCCGCTATGGAAAAGGCGCCTACATTTTCACCGCCCTTTCCTGGTTCCGCCAGCTTCCGGCGGGGGTCCCCGGCGCCTATCGGATCTTTGCCAACATGCTGAGCGCGGGAAAGGTTGCCCGGTGAACGACGAACCGCCTCCGATGCTGAAGTCCTGGCGGCGGGTCTACGCCGCGGTGATCGGTTATCTCGCCGTGCTGATTCTGGCGTTCTTCCTTTTTGAGAAAGCCTTCACGCCGTGAGACCGCTGGACTGGTGGATCCTGGTCGCCTCGTTGGTGCTGGTCACCCTGTACGGGCTGTGGCGTTCCCGCGGCAGCGACAGCGTCCACAAGTACCTGCTGGCCGGCAAGACCATGCCCTGGTACGCCATGGCGCTCTCGATCATGGCCACGCAGGCGAGCGCCATCACGTTCATTTCCACCACCGGCCAGGCCTATGTCGACGGCATGCGTTTTGTGCAGTTCTATTTCGGCCTCCCGCTGGCGATGGTCATTCTCTGCGCCACCGCGGTGCCGGTCTTTCACCGGGCCAACGTTTACACCGCCTACGAGTATCTGGAGCGGCGCTTTGACGCCAAAACGCGGGCCTTGGTCAGCGTGATCTTTCTGATCCAGCGCGGCCTGGCCATCGGCGTGGCGCTCTACGCGCCGGCGATCGTACTCACCGTGCTGCTCGGCTGGCCGGACCGGCTGACCACGATCGTGATGGGTTCGCTCGTGGTCTTCTATACGACGCTCGGCGGCATCAAGGCCGTCACCTGGACCGATTTCCAGCAGATGCTCGTGATGGTCGCCGGCCTGATCGCGGCGCTGCTGACGGCCGTCTTCCTGCTTCCGTCCGAGGTGGGGTTTCTGGACGCCGTTCATCTGGCGGGAGCCTCCGGGAAACTGAACCCGGTCGTCCTCGATTTCGATTGGAACGACCGCTACAACCTCTGGAGCGGGCTGCTGGGCGGGATGTTCTTGGCGCTCGCCTACTTCGGCTGCGACCAGTCGCAGGTGCAGCGCTATCTGACCGGCAAATCGATCGCTCAGAGCCGCCTCAGCCTGTTGTTCAACGCCGCCGCAAAAGTGCCGATGCAGTTCCTGATCCTCTTCATCGGCGCGGTGGTCTTCGTGTTCTACACCTTCGAGCGGCCGCCGCTGTTGTTTCATCCGGTCGAGCTCGACCGGCTCCGGGCCTCAAGCGCCGCCTACGCCCCGCTCGACGCCCGCTTTGAAGCCGCCTTCGAACAGCGCAAGGCCGCGGCGCGCACCCTGATCCAAGCGCGGCGCGCCGGTGACGGCGCCGCTCTGCCGGCCGCGGTTAACCGCTACCGCGCGGCCCTGCACGAGTTCGAAGCCGTACGCCAGGAGGGGCTGCAGCGGCGGCTGATCGG
>JBBIMZ010000355.1:0-4692 GCA_037444135.1 Solibacteraceae bacterium | reverse complement strand
GCGCGCCGGCAATCCATGCCCAAACGCAAAAGCGACGCTCACGCCTTCTCATGCTTGCCCGATGCCGTCATGGATGTCGTCAAGCACAAATCAAGAAATGTACCCGAAGAGGCACCGGAGGCGCAACCGGGCGGCGGGCGCCTCACTCCTCTTCTTCAGTGACGCCCGCCTTGGCCGCCCGCGCTTCGGCGATGATCTTCTCGGCGATCTGCTGCGGGACGAAATCGTAGTGATCGAACTCCATGCTGAAGGAAGCCCGGCCCTGGGTCATCGAGGTGAGATCGTTCTGGTAGTTGAGCATTTCAGCCATGGGCACCTGGGCGCGGATGATTTGCGTGTTGCCCTTGACCTCCATGCCTGTGATGCGGCCGCGCCGCCCGTTCAAGTCCCCCATCAAGTCGCCCGCAAATTCGACCGGCGCGTGGATCTCCACGTTCATGATCGGCTCGAGCAGCGCGGGTTTGGCCTGCTCCATCGCCAGCCGGAAAGCCTTCCGTCCGGCGAGCTTAAAGGAAAGTTCGTTCGAGTCGACTTCGTGATAGGCGCCGTCATAGAGCTCGACTTTGAAATCCACCACCGGGTAGCCGGCCAGGAAGCCTTGCTCGGCGGCTTCGAGAATTCCCTTCTCGACAGCCGGGATGAACTGTTTTGGGATCGCGCCGCCGAAGATCTGGTTTTCGAAGGCGAACTTTTCGCCGCGCGGCAGGGGCGAGACGCGGATCTTGCAGTCGCCGAACTGGCCGTGGCCGCCCGTCTGCTTCTTGTGGCGGCCGTGCACGTCGGCGGTGCCGCGGATCGTCTCCCGGTAAGGGATCTTTGGGGCGTGGAGCTCGACATTCACTCCGTAGCGCTTGTTCAACTTGCTGACGGCCACCTCCACCTGCTGCTGGCCGCTGCCGGCGAGAAGGAACTCTTTGGTCTGAGGATCGCGGTAAAAACGCAGCGACTGGTCTTCCTCGAGGATCCTCTGAATCGCCGCGCCCATCCGGTCCTCGTCCTGGCGCGACTTGGCCTTGACGGCGAAGGCGATCGACGGCTCCGGCAGCTTGACCGGCGGGTACTCGATCGGAGCGGCCCTGTCGTAAAGCGTGTCACCGGTGAGCGTGTCCTTGAGCTTGGCCACGGCGCCGATGTCGCCCGCATGTAGTTCGGTCACCGGCAGGATCTCTTTGCCTCGCAGGCAGCCGATGTGGGAAAGCCGTTCGGTCACCCCGCTGCGGGAGTTGACCAGGTTGGCGTCGTTTTTGATGATGCCCGAGTAGACTTTGAAGTAGGAGACGCGACCGGCAAACGGGTCGGCGATCGTCTTGAACACGAAAGCCGAGGCCGGCTCGGAATCGCTCATCTGCCGCTCCACTTCCTGGCCGCCGGAAAGGCCCTTCTTGGGACCCATCTCCGCCGGCCCCGGCAGGTGCTCGATGATGAAGTCCAGGATGCGGTCCGTACCGATGTTTCGCAGAGCCGAGGCGCAGAGGACCGGGAACAGGCGCCGCCGCCGGACGGCTTCCCGGAGTCCTTCGAGCATGCGCTCCGGCTCGAGCGTCCCCTGGTCGAAGAACTCCTCCATCAGCTCGTCGTTGCCTTCGGCGATCATCTCGACCAGAGCCTCGTGCGCGCGTTCAGCCGCTTCGCTCAGCCCGCTTGGGATCTCGCCGGCCATTGCCTTGCCCTCCCCGTCCGGCACATACGTGTAGGCCTTCATTGTGATCAGATCCACGACGCCGCGGAAATCCCGCTCCGCGCCGAGAGGCAACTGGACGGGGACGGCGGCCCGGCCGAAGATCTCCTGGATGCTGGCCAGCGCACGGTCGAAGCTGGACAGTTCCCGGTCCAAGCGGTTGACGATCAAAGCCCGTGGCAAGCCGAATTCGTCGGCGAAATGCCAGACTTTCTCGGTCTGTACTTCGACGCCGGCGACGCCGTCGACGAGCACCAGCGACGAGTCGGCGGCCACCATCGAGGCCTTGGTGTCATTGATAAAGATGTTGAAGCCCGGCGTGTCCAGCAGGTTGATCTTGTGCCGGTTCCACTCCACCAGCGCCAGCGCGGTCGAGATCGTGATCTTGCGCTGGATCTCCTCGTCGTCGAAGTCAGTGATCGTGTTGCCTTCGTCCACCCGCGTCAGCCGTGACGTCACTCCGGCCGCGTACAGGCACCCGGCAACCAGCGACGTCTTGCCGCAGTTGCCGTGGCCGGTGACGGCGACGTTGCGGATGTCCTTTCCTGCGTATACCTTCACTGAACTGGCTCCTGGAGCGCCGCGCTCGCCGGGCAGCGCCCGGCTCAAATTCCGGATAGTAACATAACAGCCCTTGTCCGTTCAGGACAATCCGGTCTCGCGATCCCGGCCTGCGGCCCTCGGCTATACTGGGCTCGACATGGCTGTCGTGGTCTCGCCCCGGATCTTCCGGCAGCTCGCCGTCAGCGGCCCCGACGAGCTGGTTTTCGGCCGCGCCCCCCGCCCTGTCCGTTGCGGCTTCGGCCTGGAGATCGGGGGAGGTCAGGTTTTCCCGGAAGTGAATTTCACCTTGCCCGCGCTGTCGATCACCCCCGAGACCTGGGACGAGGTGCGGGCTCATTACGAGGACTGCGCCGCCGGCGTGATCCGCCGCGCCACCGCGCTCGCCGTGCCCGGACTCGTCATCGAGTTCGAACTGCTGCCGGCCATGACCGAGCGCCCGGAATGGGGCGCCGAGATTACGGGCCTGCTGCGGTCCCGGCTGGAGCGGGCTTACCGGGAGACGGGGCTGCGCTCGGCGCTCCGCGTCACGCCGGTCGACATTCGCGATCAGGGCAAGCCGCCGCGCCTGCGGGACGGCCGGCCCGCCGAGACGCTGGTGGAATCGATCCGAGCCTGCGTCGGCGCCGGAGCCGACATCGTCTCGATCGAATCGGTGGGCGGCAAGGAAGTTCACGACCAGGGCCTGCTGTACGGTGATCTGCGGGGCATCGCGCTCGGCCTGGCGGTGCTCGCCCCGCTCGACATGCAGTGGCTCTGGGACCGGATCGCGGCCCTTTGCGCCGCCGGCCGTTCCATCCCCGGCGGAGACTCGGCCTGCGGCTTCGCCAACACCGCAATGCAGCTCGCCCAACAGCGCATGCTGCCGGAGGTGCTCGCCGCCGTGGTGCGCGCTATGGGCGCCGCGCGAAGCCTCGTGGCGATGGAGAACGGGGCGGTGGGGCCATCCAAAGACTGCGCCTACGAAGGACCAGTGCTCAAGGCAATCACCGGCTGCCCCATCTCGATGGAGGGCAAGTCGGCCTCCTGCGCGCACTTCAGCCCGGTGGGCAATATCGCCGCGGCGATGTGCGACCTCTGGAGCAACGAGTCGGTGCAGAACGTCCGGCTCCTCTCCGGCAGCGCCCCGGAAGCCTACACGGAGCTGCTCGTCTACGACTGCCGTCTGATGAATACCGCCCTCGCCTGCGGCGGTGCGCTGATGCTTCGCCAGTGGTTGACGGCTTCCGACGAATGGCTCAGTCCGCAGGCCGCCGTCCTGTCGCCGGAAGCCACCTGCAAGATCGCCGAAGCGATCCTTACGGCGCCCGAAGACCCCTACCGCAGAACTATCGCCGCCGGGCGTGCCGCGATCGAAATCATGGCCGGCGCTCTCCGGGACGGCCGCCTCACTCTGGCCGCCAAAGAGCAGCAGTGGCTGGCGCGGCTGGAACGGGACTTCGACGCCCTGCCCGCGACGGCGGAGCAACTGATCGAGGAAACCCGGTCCGAGTACGGGTCGCTCTACGATGCGGCCAGTTACGGCCTCTGAGGCCGCACCGCGCCTCGTTTCAGAGGTCCCGCAGCTCCGGTTTCCATAGATCGACCGGGCGGCGGGCCTGCGACGCAAAAGGCAGCGGGACGCGGCAGCCGGTGCGCGCCGATTCATAGGCGGCGAAAATCAGTTCGAGAACGGCGCGTCCGTCGTCGCCCGTCTCGAGCGGCGTCTTGCCGTCGCGGACGCACTCGACAAAGTGGGCGAATTCCTGCGGAAAGCCGTAGTTCCATGCCTCCTCGTACATGGTGAAGGACCAACCGCGCGTGGTCGACGCTTTCTCGACGGCATAGCCGTAGCCCGTCTCGCTGTAGGTGAGAATCGAGCTGGCGCGCAGCAGATCGGCGTAGGCCACGCCGGCCGAACCGTAGACTTCGGCCCGGTCGTCCATGCCGCCCTTTTTGGTCCAGCTCTCTTCGGCCAGGCCGGTGACGCCGCCCTCGAAGCGGACGACCAGCACGGCGTTGTCATCCCCCTGAGTCTTGTCGCCGTGGACCGATGTCCACAGGTGGGCCCAGACCCACTCGGCGCGGCGCTTGCCGGTCATCCAGCGGAAAAACTCGAGGGCGTGGCAGCCCATGTCCATGGTGACGCCGCCGCCGGAGCGCCTCACGTCCCAGAACCACAGCGAGTGCGGACCGTCGTGCTTCTCGCTCTGTTTGACCAGATGCAGCGATCCGACCGCCCCCTCGCCGACGAGTTCCTTCAGCCGGACGTACTTGGGAGCGAAGCACAGCTCCTCGGCGTACATCAGCTTGACGCCGGCCTGGCGGCACGCCGCGATCATCCAGTCGGCTTCCTCCAGGTTCATCGCCAGCGGCTTTTCACAGACGACGTGTTTGCCGGCTGCGGCGGCGTCGACGGCAATCCGGCAGTGCAGATCGTTCGGAGCGCCGATGACCACCAGATCGACTTCGGC
>JBBIMZ010000354.1:0-4693 GCA_037444135.1 Solibacteraceae bacterium | reverse complement strand
ACCCAGCCGCTCGTCCAGCCAGGAGAGGACCCTGGACTTGGCCTCCAGCGTGGTTACCGGGCGGTCTTCCATCATGTCAGGCGCTCCGCACGACCACGACCTCTTCGCCCCGGAGGCGCACCTGATACTCTTCGAGCGGTCTCGGCGGCGGGCCGGAGACGACTTTGCCGTTGAGGTCGTAGAAGCCGTTGTGGCAGGCGCACCAGATCTGGTGCCGGGCCTGCTCGTACTGCACGGTGCAGTTCAAGTGGGTGCAGACGGCGGAAAAAGCCCGCCACTCGTTCTCGCTGCGCCGGATCACCAAGACGGGCTTGGAGCCGAACCGCACGATCTTGCCGCTGTTGACGGCGAAGTCGGCCACTTTGCCTACGTTGGCTTCGTTGACCGAGGCTTCCGGGACGGCCGGCGGATTCATGTACCGGATCACAGGATACAGGAACGAGGCGAGCGAGGCCAGGAAGCCGCCGCCGAGCAAGCCCTGGATCAACTTCCGCCGCGAATCCGCCATCGGCAACCTCCAAATTTTGATTTTCAGGTCTTGATAAATTATCTTTCAGTTTCCTGAAATTTTCAAGCGGCACCGGACCGGCGCCGTCAGAGCCGCTCGACGCTGACGCTGGCGCGGAGATTGGCCACCCCGGCCGTAGGGCGCGAATCGGTGACGCGGATGGTGAGAGCCTCCTCGAGCCAGTCATGCCAGACGCCGTCGGGATCGTGCGAAGCCGCCGTCAGCGTGTACTCCTGAGGACACAGGCCGCAGGGGAAGGTGAAGGTGACGGCCAACACGTCGCCGGCCCGGCAGGGACCGAGCCGGACGTTCTCGGCCTCGGTGTTGGTCCCGTAGACGTCCAGGCCGAGTCGCGTGCGGATCATGATCCCGATGACGGGATCGCCGACATCCTGGGCGAAACGGACCCGGACGCGCACCGAGACGCGTTCGCCGCTGCGCCAGACGAGCGACGGCGCACCCTGTTCGTTCAAGGTCTCGATCGCCACGACTTCGGCCCGCCCGTCGCCGCGGCGAAGCGCCGGCGCCAGGGTCTGGGCCAGCGTAGCGCCCCAGTCGCGCAGTTTGCCCGCGATATGGTGGTTGTATTGCTCCAGGATCTCCGCCGGGTCGCCTCGGGCCGCCAGCCTCCCGCCGTCGAGCCACCAGATCTCGTCGCAGGCGGCCCGCAGCAGCTCCTGCTCGTGCGAGACCAGGAAGATCGTAGCGCCGGCCCGCCGCAGGCGTTCGAGGCCCATCAGCGCGCGCGCCCGGATCAGGGCGTCGTGTCGCGCCAGTGCGTGCTCGATCACCAGCGTCGCCACCGGCGACAGATTCAGGGGATCGCCGATGCCGATCAGCCGGCGCGGCTTGCCGGCGTCCACCAATCCGGCGGCCGGCGCCTGGCGCCCGCTGATCAGCCGCGCCAGAGCGCTCTTGCCCGAGCCGTCCTCGCCGACGACGCCGATCACCGCCCCATTCGGCGCGGTGGCGCTGATCCGCTCCAGCGGCGGCAGCGCCGCTTCGCGGAGTACCACAGCCATGCTAGATAGAATAGCGGTTTCATGCCTGTCGTCCTCGCGCTGGCCGCGCTGCTGCTGGCGCCCGCCGAAGCCCTGCGGCACGCTCTGGAAGGCGCTACCGGTCTGGTCCGGCTTCCCCCGGGAGAAATTGAAATCGGCGAGGAGCTGGCCGTGCGGGAAGGCGCACAGGACCTCGAAATTCGGGGCGATCCGGCGGGAACGACGTTGCGTCTGGCCCCGGAATTTCGCGGCCGCGCGCTGCTGAGCCTCCGGCACGCCTCCAGGATTCGCCTGCGCGATTTTGTGGTGGACGGCAACCGGCAGGAACTGGGCCCCGCCGAACTGCCTCCGCACGACACGGTCCTGGCCGACCACTATTCCGCGAGCGGCCTGCTGCTCGAGAGCGTCCGCTCGGTCACCGTCACCGGCGTGCGCTTTCGCCAGATCGCCGGCTTCGCCGTGGTTGCCGTCCGTTCGCGCGACGTCGTGCTGGAGCGGATCGAGGTGGCCGATTCAGGCTCGCGCCGGCCTTCCGGTCCCAACAATGCAAGCGGCGGCGTCTTGTTCTCCGAGGGCACGCTCGGTTTCGAGGTGCGCGAGAGCCTGTTTCGGAACATCCTCGGCAACGCCGTCTGGACGCACTCGGTGTATGCCTCCCCGCGAAACCGGGACGGCTGGATCCACGGCAATCGCTTCGAGACCATCGGCCGAGACGCGATCCAGGTGGGTCATGCCAGCCAAGTGCGCGTCGAGCGCAACTCCGGGCGGCGGATCGGCTATCCTCCGGAGGCTGTCGACGCGGCCGCGGGCGGCACGCCGGTGGCCATTGACACGGCCGGAGAGGTCGATTTCTCGCGCTACGCCGGGAACCGCTTCGAGGAGGTCAACGGTAAGTGCATCGACCTGGACGGCTTTCACCACGGCGAAGTCCGCGGCAACGAGTGCATCAACCGCGGCCGCGCCGAAGACTACCCGCACGGCCATTTTGGCATCGTGGTCAACAACTGGAATCCGGACATGCGCTCGGAGGGGATCGTGATCGCCGACAACCTGATCGACGGTTTCAAGTTTGGCGGCATTTTCCTGATCGGGCGCGCCCATCAGGTGGTCGGCAACCGCCTGCTGAATCTCAACCGCGCCGGCTGCAACGAGAGCGCGGCGCGCTTCGGCTGCGTGGCCATTCCCGGCGAACCGGCGGTGCTCGAGTCCGGCATCTACCTGGGGCGGCTGGCGGCGGAATGGGCAGCCGAACGGCAAGACCCCTCGCGCGAGCACGTTATCCGTGATAATGTCATCACCGGCTACAAGATGAGCACGCGCTGCATCGGCGCCGCGCCGGGCGTGCGCCTTGCCGAGAGCGTCATTGAAAACAACCGCTGCGAGGACGCGCCATGACACCGGAAGACGTGCTCGAGAAGATGCGTGCGGACTGGAACGCGCGGGCGCGCGAGGATGCGCATTATTATGTCGCATTCGGCCGGCGCGGCCAGCCCGAGGAGGAGTTTCTCGCCACGGCTCGTGAGATTGCGGCAAGCCTCGAGGCCGAACTGAGGCGGCTGCCCCCGGCCGATCCGCGCTCCCGCCGCGCCCTGGAGATCGGATGCGGCCCCGGACGCCTGATGCGCCCGTTGAGCCGCCACTTCGGCGAGATTCACGGCGTCGACATCTCCGACGCGATGATTCGGCTGGCGCGCCAGCGGCTGGCCGACATCCCCCACGCGCACCCGCGCCACAATCCGGGCTCCGACTTGGCCGCCTACGCCGGCGAATCCTTCGACTTCGTCTATTCGTACGCCGTTTTCCAGCACATTCCGGACCGCGAGGTCGTCTTCAATTATTTCCGCGAAACCCGGCGTGTGCTCAAAACCGGAGGTATCGCCCGCTTCCAGGTCAACGGCCTGCCCGAGTCGGCTCCGCATTACGACACCTGGTGCGGAGTCCGCATCGGCGCCGCGGATCTGGCCGCCTTCGCCCGGGAGAACGATTTTCAGCTTTTGGCGCTGGAGGGCGCCGCCACGCAATACTTGTGGACCACCTGGAGGAAGCAGCCGCCCGGCTGGACCGCCTCCCTGCTGAAGCTGCCGGCGCCGGCGCCTGGGACGATCCGCCGCGTCACCAACGCCTTCAGCGGGGAGCCGCTGGCGCCCGCGCGAGGCCGCTTCGCCTCGATTTCGCTGTGGATGGCAGGTCTGCCCGCAGAATGCGACCTGAACTTGCTTCGCGTGACGATCGGCGGAGAGGAAGGTTTCGTCACCTACATCGGCCCGCCGGCCCGCGACGGTCTCCAGCAGGTAAATGTGTTGCTCCCGCAGGGGCTGGGTACCGGCCTGCAACCGGTCGCCGTCTACTGGTGCGGGCACAGGCTATGTGAGGAGGCGACGCTGCGCGTGATCCGGCCCGGCCCCGCGGTCCCCCACGTCACCAGCGTCACCGACGGCGTGGACCTGCTCTCGAGCGGCAGGATCGTGACGGGGATCATCAAGGTCGTGATCGAGGAGACCGATCAGCCGGGGCTGGTGGAAGCCAGGCTCGGAGGGCGGCAGCTGGCGCTGGTCGAGCATTTCTGCACGGATCCGCGGCTGCCCAAATACGAGCTCAACTTTCGCGTACCGGCCGATGTTCCGAGGGGCCGACACATGCTGGAGCTGGGGCTGGGGCGGCGGCGCTTTCCTGGAGTGGAGCTGGAGGTGGAGTGGTAAGCTGCTGTACCGTATATAGATAAACCTCTTGACGAACCACTATATATTGTGGCATGATCCTCTAGGCGCCCCAAGTTTAGTTCCTCGCCGCAGGGACAAGCCACGGGCGGAAGCCATCCGGGAGGACGTCGGACATGGGACAATTGATGGTGGATCTGGGTGTGAGCAGCAACGTCGTTGAACTGAAACAGTCGCTCCCCGTCGCCAAACGCACGGGGGTTGTGTTTGTCCGGTATTTCACTGCCAAGCTGGAAGCCGGGAAAACGCCATACGACGAAATCCAATGGGAGTTGCGCACGGCCACGATCAGCAATGACAAAGGCGAGGTGCTTTTCGAGCAACGCGACGTCGAAGTGCCCGCCGACTGGTCGCAAACGGCGACCAACATCGTGGCCAGCAAGTACTTCCACGGCAGGCCGGGCTCGCCCGAACGCGAGCGCAGCGTGAAGCAGCTGATCGGCCGCGTGGTCGGTCGGCTGCGCGAG
>JBBIMZ010000353.1:3830-4719 GCA_037444135.1 Solibacteraceae bacterium | reverse complement strand
GCGCCGACGTCGTAAGTGTACTTCCAGCAGCGCTCGCACTTGGTTCCGCCGGCCCGTTCGACGTGGACGGCGAGCTGCGTTTCGGCGTCCGGCTCCAGGGAGACCTGCGACACGATGAACAACGCCGGCAGTTCGCCGGCGTAGCGCTCGAGCAGCGGATAAAGATCCCCGTTGGCCTTCAGGTGAACGCGGGCTTCGAGCGGAGCGCCGATGCACTTCTCTTTGCGCGCCACCTCCAGGCTCTTCAGTACGCTGTCGCGAACCTCGACCAGCCGGTCCCAGTCGGCCAGGCGGGCGCGCTGCTGCTCGGCAAGGCCGGCGGTGAGCTCCTCCGGCTCCGGCAGCAGGGCCATGTGGACGCTCTCGGGCACGCCGGCCGACTTGCGGAGGTGTCCCCAGACCTCTTCGGCGGTGAAGCTCATCAAGGGCGCCAGCAGCCGCACCAGGGCGTAGACGATGCGGTAGAGCGCCGTTTGGGCGCTGCGGCGGGCGCGCGACGTCCGCGCCGCCGTGTACAGCCGGTCCTTGAGCACATCGAAGTACAGAGCGCTCAGATCGGTGGTGGCGAAGTTGTAGAGCGCCTGGTAGACGCGGTGGAAGGCCAGCTCCTCGTACCAGGCGCGGCACCGCCGCGTCGTTTCCTCGGCTCGCACCAGGATCCACTGGTCCAGCGCGAGCATCTCGGCCGGGGGGACGGCATCCCGCTCCGGGTCGAAATCGTACAGATTGCCTAGGGCGTAACGGAAGGTGTTCCGCAGCTTCCGGTAGGCTTCGGTGAGCCGCGCCAGGATGGTCTCCGAGATCCGCACGTCCTCGGTGAACTCCACCGATGCCACCCACAGCCGCAGAATCTCGGCGCCGTACTTTTGGACCACCTCCGCCGGCTCGA
>JBBIMZ010000353.1:0-3786 GCA_037444135.1 Solibacteraceae bacterium | reverse complement strand
TCGGCATCGAGCGTCCAGCCGTGCGTGGCGCAGTGGCGATACGGCGAGGCCCCGCGCAAGCCGACTCCGACGAGCAGCGAACTGTGGAACCAGCCCCGGTATTGGTCGCCTCCCTCGACGTACAGCTCGGCCGGCCAGTGCAGCCCCTCCGACTCGGTCAGGACCGCCAGATGCGACGCGCCGGAGTCGAACCAGACGTCGAGGATGTCCCGTTCTTTTTCGAACTCCTCGCTGCCGCACTCGGCGCACCGCACGCCCGGGCCGAGCAAATCGGCCGCCGTCCGCTCGTACCAGATATCGGCCGTATGTTGAGCGAACAGCTCGACGATCCGCTCGAGCACCGCCCGCTCGGTCAGAGGCTTGCGGCACCTGGCGCAGTAGAAGACGATAATCGGCACGCCCCAGACTCGCTGGCGAGAAATGCACCAGTCCGGGCGGGTCGCGATCATCGAGGAAATCCGCTCCTCGCCCCAGGCCGGCAGCCACCGCACGGTCTTGATCGCCTCGAGCGCCCGCTGCCGCAGCTCGTTGCGCTCCATCCCGATGAACCACTGCTCTGTGGCCCGGAAAATGGTCGGGTTGTGGCAGCGCCAGCAATGCGGATAGCTGTGGTGAATCGTCTTCTCGCCGAGCAGCGCGCCGCGCTCCCGCAGAATCGCCGTCACGACCGGATTGGCCTCCCAGACCGTCTTGCCCAAAATCTCGGCGGGCAGAACGCCCTCGGCGCCCTCGGCCGCGTAGAAACGCCCCTCGCTGTCCACCGGACAATAGATCGAGATCCCGTACTGGCGGCCGATCACGTAGTCGTCGTGGCCGTGCCCCGGCGCGGTGTGGACGGCGCCCGTGCCCTGATCGAGCGTCACGTATTCGGCCAGGATGCCCAGCGAGTCCCGCTCGAGAAATGGATGGCGGAAGACGGCGCCTTCAAGTTGCGTCCCGGGAAACTCGGCCCGCACGCGGTGTTCGAGCCAGCCGCAGACATCGGCGGTGGCTTTCAGCAGCTCCTTGGCCACCAGGTAGATCTCACCGCGCTCCTCGACGGCCACATAGGCGAACTTCGGATGCCAGGCGATGGCCATGTTGGCCGGGATCGACCATGGCGTCGTCGTCCAGATCAGCGCGTAGACCCGCTGCCCGGCCAGCGCCGGGTGAATCGTCTCGGGCCGGGAAGTCAACAGGAACCGCACCCAGATCGAAGGGCTGGTGCGGTCTTCGTATTCGACCTCGGCTTCGGCGAGCGCCGTGCGGCAATTCATGCACCAGTGCACCGGCTTGAGCCCTTTATAGACGTAGCCGCGGTCGAGGAACTCGACGAACGCGCGCGCGATCACCGCCTCATAGTGGGCGCTCATCGTCAGGTAGGGATTGTCCCAGCGGCCGAGCACGCCGAGCCGCTTGAACTCCCGGCGGTGAAGGTTGACGAAGCGCTCTGCGTAGCGCCGGCAGGCGTCCCGGATCTGGACCGGCGTCATCGAGGCTTTGCGCTCGCCCAGCTCGGCGTCGACGCGGATCTCGATCGGCAAGCCGTGACAATCCCAGCCGGGCACGAACGGGGCGTCGTAGCCCGCCATGCTGCGCGACTTGACGATGAAGTCCTTCAGAATCTTATTGAAGGCCGTGCCCAGGTGAATGTTGCCGTTGGCGTAGGGCGGGCCGTCATGGAGGACATACTTCGGCCCTCCGGCGCGGCACTGCCGGATCCGGTCGTACAGCCGCATCTCCTCCCAGCGCGCCAGAATCTTCGGTTCGTTCTGGGGGAGATTGGCTTTCATCGGAAAGTCGGTCCGAGGCAGATTTACCGTCGCCTTCAGATCCACGTTGCGCAAGTCCATAGCTGATCGAGGGGGCTTTACCTTTCCATGGTACAACCCTGCCGCAAGGCGCCGGACCGGAGCGGGTGCGGCCGGCTAAGCGCTTTCCAGGCGTCCCAGATACAATTCGTTGATTGTCTTCCTGTGGTTTTCGAGGACGCGGGCGCGCCGCACCTTCATCGTGGGCGTCAGCTCGCCGTCGGCGATCGTGAAGTCCCGGTCGAGGACATGATAGCGGCGGATCTGCTCGAACGGCGCCAGTTTCTCGTTGACGCGCGCCACCAGGCGCTTGAGCGCGGCCTTCACCGGCGGGGTTTGGATGAGCTCGGCGTAAGGCCTCTGGCGGTAGGGCTCGATGCCCTCGAGCGCCTCGACCGAGGCCGGATTCAGCGTGAAGATCGCCGCGACGAAAGGCATGCGGTCGCCGAGCACCAGCACCTGGCTGACGAGCGGCTCCATCTTGAAAAGGTTCTCGATTCGGGCCGGGTAGATCTTCTTGCCGTTGGAGGAGACCAGCACCTCCTTTTTCCGGCCGGTGATGAAAACGAAGCCGTCCCCGCGGATTTCCGCGAGATCGCCCGTGGCCAGCCAGCCGTCGCGGAGCACCGAGGCCGTGGCTTCCGGATCCCGATAGTAGCCGGAGAACATCGTGGGCGTGCGGATGAGCAACTCGCCGTCGTCGGCCAGCTTGAACTCGACGCCGGGCAGCGCCTTTCCGATGCTGCCGGCCACCGGCGCCCCCAACGGATTCAAACTGACGATGCCGGCCTCGGTCAGCCCGTAGCCTTCATGCAACGGCATGCCGATGGCGCCGTAAAAGTCAGCCAGCTCTTTCGCCAGCGGCGCCGCTCCGGAGATGGCCAGCCGCAACCGCCCACCGACGCGGGCGCGAATCCGGCGAAACACCAAACGGTCCCCGAGCTTGACGGCGCTCGCCAGCCAGGCGGGAACGGGGCGCCCCTCCTGGCGCCTGCGCCAGGCTTCCAGACCCGCCCCCAGCGCCCCGTAGAACAGTTTTCGAGTCAGGCCGCCGCGCTTGCGGATCTCCGTGCAGATGCTCGAGTAGATCCGCTCCCAGACCCTGGGCGGCGCCACGAAATAAGTCGGCCGGACGCTCTTCATCTCGTGCGGAAGCTTGCTCAAGCCCTCGGAGAACCAGACCGGCATGCCCATCCGCACCGGCACGAACTCGACCGCCACGCGCTGGGTGATGTGCGCCGAGGGGAGAAAGGCGATCGTGGCATCGGCCGGCCCGATGTCGAGCACCTGCGGCCCCATGTCGACGTTGGCCAGGATCGCGCGATGCGTCACCAGCCCCATCTTCGGTTCGCCGGTGGCGCCCGAGGTCATGTAGAGGATGGCGTAATCGTCGGGGCGAACCTCGGCTTGCAGTCGCTCGAGGAGCCCCGGATCGCCGCGCATCGCCTCGCGTCCGAGCTGCCGCAGTTGCGTCAGTGAAACGGCGCCGTCCGCCTCTCCGGTCAGCAGGATCCACTGGACTTCCAGCGGAGGCGCGGCGGCCGCCCGAAGCGCCGCCAGCGTCTTGGGATCCTCGACGAAAACGGCTCTGGCATCGCAGGCGCGGAACGTGGCCACCAGGTTCGCCGGCGGATAGCTCGTATAGACGGCGGCCGCGATCGCACCGCTGAGCATGACGCCGAAATCGGCCAGGTAGAACTCGGCGCGAGTCTCCGCATCCAGGCCGACGATGTCCCCCCGCCGGATCCCCAGGGCTCTCAAGCCGGCCGCGATCTCACCGGCCGCCTCGCGGTACTCGATCCAGCTGTAGACTTCGTAGCGCTGACCGCCGTGTCCCGGTCGGGGCTGAAACAGCGCCGGCGCCTCGCCGCATCGCTCGGCGGCTTCCACCAGCAAGCTGTAGACAGTCCGATCCCCCATCGGGTCAATGCTAGCATGCCCGCTCGGCGTCCGGACCGCCCTCGTCCCGGTGCAGCTCCAGCGCCAAAAACGGCAT
>JBBIMZ010000352.1:3257-4726 GCA_037444135.1 Solibacteraceae bacterium | reverse complement strand
ATCGGAAAGAAGCCTTTTTATTACTTCTCGAACGGCCTGCTGTTCGCGTTCGGCTCCGAAATCAAAGCCTTGCTCGAGCACCCGGAGATCTCCGCGCAGCTGAATGAGGCTCTGCTGCCGGAATACCTCAGCTTCGGCTACACGAGCGGCGAGGAGACGCTGTTTGCGGGCATTCGCAAGCTCATGCCCGGCCACTGGCTCCTGATGCGGCCCGAGGACGGCGCCTGCAAGCTGGAGGTGCGCTGCTACTGGGACATCCCCCGCTACGAGCGTACCGAAGAAGGCGACGAGGCTTCCTGGATCGCCGAATGCCGGCGTCGACTCGAGGACGCGGTTCGCACCCGGCTGATGAGCGACGTCCCTCTCGGAGTCTTCCTGAGCGGAGGAGTCGATTCGAGCGGCATCGCCGCCCTGATGAGCCGGATGGTGCCCGGCCCGATTCAGACCTTCTCGGTCGGCTACGCCGAAGCCCCGTACTCGGAACTGGACCACGCGCGGTGCGTCGCCCGGCACCTCGGCACCGAGCACCGCGAAGTCCTGCTGAGCCGGGAGCAGTTCTTCGAGCTACTGCCCCGCCTGATCTGGCACGAGGACGAGCCGATCAGCTGGCCTTCCAGCGTCTCCCTTTACGCCGTCTCGCGCCTCGCCGCCCGGCACGTCAAAGTTGTGCTGACCGGAGAAGGCGGCGACGAGCTGTTTGCCGGCTACGGCCGCTACCGCCTCCACCTGTGGAACTCGGCGTCGATGCGCTGCTGGCGGCTCGCGCCGGAGCCGCTGCGCCGCTGGGTGCGTTCGGCCATCGAGGGCTCCGCCCTGCTGTCGGCCGGTCTGCGGCGGAAGCTGGGACACACCTTTCTCGGCCGTGACGGCGCTCTGGAGTCGCTCTACCTCGACAATTTCTACGCCGCATTTTCCCCGGCCGAGCAGCGGCGCCTGTTCCGGCTGGCAGAGACCGCCGCGCCCGCCTGCGCGCGCTTCCTTGACTACTGGCGCCGCGATCCGCACCCTTCGCTGCTCGCCCGAATGCTCTACGCCGACCAGAAGACCTATCTCGTCGAGCTGCTCATGAAGCAGGACCAGATGAGCATGGCCACTTCGATCGAAAGCCGCGTTCCGCTGCTCGATCACCACTTGGTCGAGTTCGCCGCGCGCGTGCCCGACCGGATGAAGCTGCGCGGCCGGACCGGCAAGTACATCCAGAAGAAGGCCGTCGAAGACCTTCTGCCCCGGCAGATCCTGTATCGGACGAAGATGGGTTTCCCGACGCCGCTGCGCTCCTGGCTCCTCGACGGCGCCGAGGCCGCTTCGATCCGGACCACTCTGCTCGACGCCAACGGTTTCCTGGCCCCCTACGTGGACCGGACCGGCCTCGAAAACCTCCTCGAGCGCCACCGCGGCGGCCTCGAAGACGCCACCGACCGTATCTGGCGCCTGCTGAACCTGGAGCTCTGGGGAAGGATCTTCGTCAC
>JBBIMZ010000352.1:0-3247 GCA_037444135.1 Solibacteraceae bacterium | reverse complement strand
GAACCAGCGAGTGCTCCTTGCTGCTCAGGTGCACGCTCTTGCCCCCGGCGAAGAGCACGGGCAAGCCGTCCTGCCGGTGTCCTCCTCGGCTTCATGAAGATCCTCTGGGTGAAATCGGACTTCCTGCACCCTTCGACGCGCGGCGGCCGCATTCGCACGCTTGAAATCCTCAAGCGGCTGCACCGCCGCCATGAGATTCACTACGTAGCCTTCGTCTACCCCGATCAACCCGGCGCGCCCGCCCGCTCGGCCGACTATTGCAGCCGCGCGTACCCCATTCCGCTTGCGCTCCCGGAAAAACGGTCGCCCGCCTTCCTGCTTCAGGCCGCGCTGTCGCTGTTTTCTCCGCTGCCGCTGGCGGTCAGCCGCTATCGCTCCCCCAGGATGGCGCGCCTGGTCGCCTCGCTGCGCCGGGACCAGGAGTTCGACGCCGTCGTGTGCGATTTCCTGATTCCGGCTCCCAACCTCGGCGGGCTGGACGGCTGCATCCTGTTCCAGCACAACGTGGAGACGCTCATCTGGGAGCGGCATGCCGAACAGGCGGGCGATCCCCTGCGGCGCTTCTACTTCCGGCTTCAGGCGCGACGCATGGCGGCGCTCGAAGCCCGCGTCTGCCGCCAGGCGAAGCACGTCATCGCCGTCTCGGAAATCGACGCCGGCGTGTTGCGCTCGCGGTTCGGAGCCAGACGCGTGACGGTCGTCCCCACAGGGGTCGACCTGGACTACTTCGCTCCACCTCCGAGTGCGCCCCCCGTCGCCGACCTGGTCTTCGTCGGCGCCATGGACTGGATGGCCAATATCGACGGCGTGACGTTCTTCGTCCGCCAGGTGCTGCCGCTGATTCGCCGGCGCTTGCCGGGCTGCTCGCTGGTGATCGCCGGCCGCAACCCGGCGCCGGAGATTCGCGCGCTGGCGGGCGGGGATCCCAGGATCCAGGTCACCGGCACCGTCGAGGACGTGCGGCCGTTCCTGTGGGGGGCGAGCGTTTCCATCGTCCCGCTGCGCGTCGGCGGCGGCACCCGGCTCAAGATTTACGAATCGATGGCCGCCGGAGTGCCTGTCGTCTCGACGAGCGTCGGGGCCGAGGGCCTTGACGTGCGGAGCCCGGACCATTGCCTGCTGGCCGACACGCCCGAAAGCTTCGCCGCGGCGTGCCTCGATCTGCTCGAATCGCCGGCCCGGCGGCGCGAGCTTGCGCGCTCCGCCTGGGAATGGATCGCCGCCCGCTACTCCTGGGACGAGATCGCGCGCCGGTTCGAAGCCGTCCTCGAGCGCACCGCCGCATGACCGCCGAAACCCTGTTCTGGCTCTCGCTCGCCACTTGCCTCTACGGCTACGCCGGCTATCCGGCTCTGCTGTGGGCGATGGCGGCTCTCTGGCGCCGGCCAGTCCGGAAGGCACCCGTCGAGCCGGGCGTCTCGCTGGTCATTCCCGCCTATAACGAGGAGAACGTCATCGAAGCGAAACTGCAAAACGCCCTGGCGCTCGACTATCCGCCCGACAAGCTCGAGATCGTCGTCGTCTCCGACGGCTCCACGGACCGGACCAACGCGATCGCCGCCCGCTACGCCGCCGGCCGCCTCCGCCTCATCGCCTTTGCCGCTAATCGCGGCAAACTGGCCGCCCTGAACGACGCCGTGCCGCAGCTCCGGGGCGAGATCGCCGTCTTCTCCGACGCCGCCAGCATGCTCCGGCCCGACGCCCTGCGCCGCCTCGTCGAGTGCTTCGCCGATCCCACCGTCGGCGCCGTCAGCGGACTCTACCGCGTCCACAACGCCGAAGCCGCCGAACTCGGAGCCCAGGAGGATTTTTACTGGAAATACGAAACCTATCTAAAACGGCTCGAAGCTGAGTTACACTCGATCATCGGCGCCCACGGAGCGCTTTATGCCATCCGTAAGGACCTTTACCCGTTTCCCCCGCCCGGGATCATCAATGACGACTATGTCATCCCGGTGAGGATCCTTCAAAAGGGCTATCGAATCTATTACGAAACCGGCGCCGTCGCCTCCGAGGAGGCTCACGAGATGCGCGGCTTCAGCCGCCGCGTCCGCATCATGACGGGGAATTTTCAGCAGCTCCGCGAGCTTCCGGCGCTGCTGTGGCCTCCGCGCCCGCTCCCGCTGTTTTTCTTCCTCTCCCACAAAGCCGCGCGGCTCTTGGTTCCCTTCGCGATGATTGGGCTGGCGGTCTCGAATCTGTTCCTGCTCGGCCAGCCCGTCTACTTCGCCGCTTTCCTTGCTCAGGCGGCATTCTACGCTGCCGTCCTTCTCGGAGCCCTGCTTCCGGCCGGACCCCGGCTCTTCCGCCTCCCGTACTACTTTTCGATGATCAACGCCGCGGCTTTCCTGGGCGCCTATTACGCGCTCGCCGGACGGGAAAAGCCGCTCTGGAAGCGCCGGTGAGGCGCGCCCTATACTGGGGATGTTATCCATGAGCGCCGGCAGGACCTCCGCCACCGAAGACACTCTCATCCGGACGCACTCCCCCATCAACTGGCGCGCCATCATCTGGTTCGGCTTGCTGCTGGCTCTCGCCTACGGGCCGGTACTCGACCGTCTGGTGCGGCAGTGGCTTTCCGATCCTGACATGGGTCACGGGCTGTTCGTGCCGGCCGTCGCCGCCTACGTCGCCTGGGCCCGGCGGCGGGAGTTGGCCTCGGCGCCGCGCGGCGTCAATTGGTGGGGCTTGCCCGTGGCCCTTTGCGGCTCGCTTCAGATGATGATCGGCACGCTGGGCGCCGAGCTTTTCTTGAGCCGCACGGCTCTGTTGATCTCCCTCACCGGCGCGCTCCTGCTGCTGTGCGGCCTGCCGGTCGTGCGTCTATTGGCCTTCCCTCTGTTCCTGCTCCTGTTCATGATCCCGGTTCCGCGGGTGATCTTCAACCAGATCGCTCTGCCGCTCCAGCTGCTGGCCAGCCGGGTGGCCGAGACGGTCTTGAGCTGGCTCGGCGTGCCCGTGCTGCGCGAGGGCAACATCCTGGAGCTCGCCAGCCAGCGGCTGAACGTCGTCGAGGCCTGCAGCGGCATCCGCTCTTTGCTTTCGCTGGCGTTCCTGGCCCTCGTCTACGCTTACTTCTTCGATGGCAAGGCCTGGATGCGCGCGGCGTTGCTGGTCTCGAGCGTCCCCATCGCCATCCTCGCCAACGCGGGCCGCGTCGCCGTCACCGGCCTCCTCAGCGAGTATGACCCCGCGCTCGCCGAAGGCTTTTTCCACAGCGCCGAAGGCTGGGTGATTTTCCTGATCT
>JBBIMZ010000351.1:0-4752 GCA_037444135.1 Solibacteraceae bacterium | reverse complement strand
AGATGGGCGGGGCCAAACTTACGGCGGAGTTGACGCGCTGAGCTCGAAATGCCCCTTACTGCTTAGAATCTCAGCCGCACGCCTCCGTTGAAGACGCGCCCTTCGAGCGGCGCCCAGGCGTCCACCGTCCAGCGGCCGTCGGCGCCGCGGGCCGGTCGCACCAGCGGATCCCAGCGCGTCTGACGGACCCCGGTGAGGTTTTCTGCGTTGAAGAAGATCCGAACCGGGCCCAAAGTCCTCTCGGCCATCGCGCCGAAGATCACATAGGGCTCGGAGGCGTCGCGGTAAGGATTGTGCTCCAGGCGCTAGCGGCCCGTGTAATAACACTCGACGCCCATGCGTCCCGCCTTCTCACTCTCCCATAGAGCCGTGAGGCCGAAGCTGTGCCGCGGCGTCAGGGAGACGTCGGCGCGGCCGGCGCCGTTGTATTTTCGCGAGCGCACATACGTGTAGCCGGCCGTGGCCGCCACGGGGGCCTTTCTCCACGTGGCGAGCAGTTCCAGACCCGCGTTGTCGGTCGGCGCGGCAAGATTGACGATCTCGTAACGCTCGCCGGCCCGCACTTCGATCGGGCGCCGGATACGCGAGGCGAACAGGGCCGCCGTCAGCACAGCCGGCCCGAGCTCGCGAGTGAGATCGAACGATAGGCTCCGGCCCCGCTCGGCCACCAGCGGCGCCGGGATGGAGAGGCGCGAGAGCCCGGCAGCCTCCGTTTGCTCGGTGAGCGGCCCGGGCGCCAGGAAACCCTGTCCGGCGGACAGGCGGCTGGTCCAGCCCTTGGCCCGCAACAAGGCCGAAAGCCGCGGACTGAGAAACGTGCCGTAACGGCTGTGGAAGTCGGCGCGGCCGCTCGCGGAAATCGAGAGCCACCGTGTCAGATCGATGTCGTCCTGGAGGAAGCCCCCCGGTGTTGTGTAGCGGTAGGCGAACCAGGGCAGGTCCCGGGGATGGTACGCCTCCCGTTCGGCCGCAATGCCGGCCACCCAAGTGTGCTTGCCGGCGGCGCCGCGGGCGGTGAGTTCGCCGAAGAGCAGGTCGTGGCGATCCCGCTCGCGCGTTTCGCCGAACCGGTGGCGGTGAGATTGCCTCGAGGCGGCCCAGCGAACCGTAACCAGGATGCGCCGCCCGGCGAGAGTTTGTGCCTGGCCGCCGAAGTCCCAGCGGCGCGTGCGCAACGCTTCGAGGTACGGCTCGCCGGTGGCGGGCAACACCGCGCCCGGCAACGTCCCACCTTCGCGGTTTTCGCTAATCAGTCCTCCCGCCAGCGAAGCCGTCCGGCCGTCGCCGCCATCCCAGAACAACCGCGGCCGGAGGAGGCCGCGCCCGTAGCGGGCCAAGTCGGCCCAGCCGTCGCCGTCGGCATCATAGCGTTGCTGCCAGTGGCCGCCGGCCAGAAGCGTGGCGCTCCAGCGCGAGCTCAACGGCACGGCGGCAAAGACCGGGACGTCCGTGGCGCCCCGCGAAGAGCGGTTCGCCAGCACCTCAAGAGAAGGCTCCCGGCCCGGCCGCCGCGAGATCAGGTTGACGATTCCCGCCATCGCGCCGGCGCCGTACAGCGCCGACGAGACCCCTTTGATCACCTCCACTTGGGCGAGATCCATCGGCGGGATTTGCAAGACTCCGAGACCGGCTCCCTGCTGGCCGAACAGCGGCAGGCCGTCGGAGAGGAAGCGGGTGTAGCGCCCCGGCATCCCCTGGATCCGGATGCTGGCCGCGCCCAGCCCCGGCGAAGTCGTCTGCACGCGCATGCCGCCCATTTCATTGAGCAGCATCACGATGTCGCCGGGCGTCATGAGCATCTTTTCCTCGATCTCCTCGCGCCCGAGCACCTCGACGCGGGTCGGCAGTTCCTGCACGAGACGGTCAGTCCGCGTCGCCGATACCGTGATTTGCTCCCGACGAGGCTCGTGGGGCTGAATCTCGATCGCCAGGCGCCACTCGCGCGCCTCGTCGATTTTTAGAGAGGTCACCGCCGTCAGAAAACCCGGTTTGCTGACTTCCACGTCGACCCGGCCGAGCGGCACGGCCACAGCGACCGTACCGTCCGGGCCGGTCTTGAGCCGCATGCCGTTGACTCTGACGGCCGCCTCGGCGACGGGCGCCGCACTGGCAGTGACCTCGATGCGCAGTGTGGCGGTATCCTGCGCGCACAGCGGGAGTAAGAGAGCAGCCGCTGCCGGCAGCCGCCTCAACTGCACCCGCTGGTGGTGCCGCAGTTCTCGCACCTGTAGCAAGAGCCGTTGCGCGTCATCAGCCCGCCGCACTCCGAGCAGACCGGGGCGTCGGCAGGGACCGGAGCGAACGGGAGCGACTGCTGCGGCTCGGGCTCGGTCGGGCGGAGCTTGGGCGTCTCGCCGGCTTCGGTCTGGGCGTACTCCGGCCCCAGAAATTTCAACCCCAGCCACCGGAAAATGTAATCCATGATGGACTTGGCGTAGGGCACCTGCGGGTTGCCCGTCCAGCCGCTCGGCTCGAAGCGCACGTGGCTGAATTTGTCGACGAAGAATTTCAGCGGAACGCCGTACTGGAGGGCGTAGCTCACCGCCGTAGCGAAGCTGTCCATCAATCCGGAGATCGTCGAGCCCTCTTTCGCCATCGTGATGAAGAGTTCGCCCGGCGTGCCGTCTTCGTAAAGGCCCACGGTCAAGTAACCCTCGTGCCCGCCGATCGAGAACTTGTGCGTAATCGACTGGCGTTCGTCGGGAAGCTTGCGGCGCACGGGCCGGTAGACGATCTTCTCGGCCACCGGAGCCGGCAGGCGCTTTTCGCCTTTGCCTGCCCCGGCGCTCAGCGGCTGGACGCGCTTGGAGCCGTCCCGGTAAATGGCCACCGCTTTGAGACCCAGACGCCAGCTTTCGATGTAGGCGTTCATGATGTCTTCGACCGTGGACTCCTCGGGCATGTTGATGGTTTTCGAGATGGCTCCTGAGATAAAAGGCTGCACGGCCGCCATCATGCGGATGTGGCCCATATGGTGAATGAAGCGCGTGCCGTTGGCCGGCCGGAAGCTGGTGTCGAAGACGGCCAGGTGCTCCTCTTTGAGATGAGGCGCTCCCTCGATCGTGCCCGTGGCGTCGATGTGGCTGACGATCTCGTCCACCTGCCGCGGCGCGTAGCCGAGGCGGATCAGCGCCTGCGGGACGGTCTGGTTGACGATTTTGATCACGCCGCCGCCGACCAGCTTCTTGTACTTCACCAGCGCCAGCTCAGGCTCAATGCCGGTCGTGTCGCAGTCCATCATGAAACCGATGGTCCCGGTGGGCGCGATCACCGTCGTTTGCGCGTTGCGGAAGCCGTACAGCTTGCCTTTTTCCAAGGCCTCACGCCAGCATGTCCGGGCCGCCTCCAGCAGCTCCGCCGGCGCCAGCCGGCTGTCGATCGAGTTCACAGCCTCCCCGTGCATCCGGATGACTTCGAGGAAAGAGTCCTCGTTGGGCGCATATTGAGGGAAGGGGCCGGTGGCTTCGGCGATCCGGGCGCTCGTCAGGTAGGCCTGCCCGCACATGATGGCGGTGATCGCCGCCGCCAGCGCGCGTCCCTGATCGCCGTCATAAGGCAGGCCGAGCGCCATCAACAGCGCGCCCAGATTGGCGTAGCCGAGCCCCAGCGGCCGGAAGTCCCGTGAGTTGCGGGCGATCTTCTCGGTCGGATAGCTGGCGTTGTCGACGATGATCTCCTGCGCCAGAATCATCGTGTCGACCGCGTGCCGGAACGCCTCGACGTCGAAGCGGCCGTCCGGACCGAGGAACTTCATCAGGTTCAGCGACGCCAGATTGCAGGCCGAATCGTCGAGGAACATGTACTCCGAGCAGGGGTTGGACGCATTGATGCGGCCGCTCGCCTTCGACGTGTGCCAGCGGTTGATCGTCGTGTCGAACTGCATGCCGGGGTCGCCGCACTGGTGAGTGGCTTCGGCGATCTGCCGCAGCAGATCGCGCGCCTTGTAGCGCTTCACCGGCTGGCCGGTGAGCACGGACCGGGTCCACCAGTCGCCGTTCTCCAGCACGGCCCGCATGAACTCGTCGGTGACGCGCACCGAGTTGTTGGCGTTCTGGAAGAAGATCGAACTGTACGCCTCGCCGTCGATGCTCGGATCGTAGCCGGCGTCGATCAGCGTGTGCGCCTTCTTTTCCTCCTTGGCCTTGCACCAGATGAAGGCTTCGATGTCAGGGTGATCGGCGTTGAGAATCACCATCTTGGCGGCGCGGCGCGTCTTGCCGCCGCTCTTGATGACGCCGGCGAACGCGTCCAGCCCCTTCATGAAGCTCAGCGGGCCCGAGGCGCGCCCGCCGCCGGAGAGCATGGCGTTCTCCTCGCGCAGCGTCGACAGGTTCGTCCCCGTGCCGGAGCCCCACTTGAAGAGCATCCCTTCGGTCTTAGCGAGGTTCAGGATCGACTCCAGCGAATCACTGACGGAATTGATGAAGCAGGCCGAACACTGCGGGCGGCGCGTGCCCTTGCTGATCTTCTGCACCGAATGCGTCGCCTCATCGTAGTACCAGCCGTAGCCGCGCGCCTCGGGCACGCCGACGTTGAACCAAACCGGCGAGTTGAAGCAGGCCTTCTGGCGGAGCATCAGGTGGGCCAGTTCGTCGCGGAAGGCCTCCGCGTCCTCGACCGTCTTGAAATAGTTGCCCTGCTTGCCCCAGTCGGTGATCGTGTCAACCACGCGGTGAACCAGTTGCGCGAGGCTGCGCTCGCGTTCGGGCGAGCCCGGCCTGCCGTGGAAGTACTTGCTGGCGACGATGTTGG
>JBBIMZ010000350.1:0-4770 GCA_037444135.1 Solibacteraceae bacterium | reverse complement strand
CATCGCCAGCGGCATCGGCGCGGCGATCGGGGCGATCGCGGGCGGAGGTAAAGGCGCGGCGATCGGCGCCGGCGTCGGCGCCGGCGCGGGCGCGGCGGGAACGCTGGCAACGCGCGGGGACCCGGCCGTGCTCCCCGCAGAAACGGTGCTCCGATTCCAACTCGCAGCTCCGGTGACCGTCACCGAGCCGCGCTGAGGCCGCGGGGGCCGGCGCCGGCTTGCAAAGCGCCAGCGTTCGCCGATAATATCTTGAATTACCGCCGATGTTCTCGCTTTTTTCGCAGCCGCTCCCGGCGGGCACACCGGCTCCGCCTTTCATCTGCCCTGACGACGATGGCAGTGTCTTCATCCTGAACCAGCAGCGAGGCAAGTTCGTCGTGCTGGTGTTTTACCCGCGTGACGAAACCTCGGTATGCACCGCGCAACTGTGCGAACTCCGGAACCGTTGGGACGCCTTCCGGTCGCGCAACGCGGTCGTCTACGGCGTCAGCCCCGGCGGCGCCGAGCGGCACCGGCGCTTCCGCGAGCGCCACAAACTTCCCTTCCGCCTCCTGGTCGATGACAGCCAGCGCGTGGCCAAGCTCTACCGAGCGAGCGGGTGGATCGTCAAGCGGACCGTATACGTGATCGATCCGAAGGGCGTCATTTGCTACAGCCGTCGGGGCAAGCCGCCAGTGGACGAGCTTGTGGCGGCCATCGACGCCGGCGCCCCTCGCCGGCACGCGCCTCAGGTGCTGGCGAGCTGACGGGCGGTCAGCGCGGACTGAGGATCTCGCCGCGCACGACCTGATACGCTTCGAGCTTGCCGTCGATCCCTTCGCCGGCGCGCACGAACACGCGCGCATTCACCTCCAGGATCGAGGCGTCCGACGGCAGGCCGTCCCGCGTGTAGCGCGTGTCCTCGCGGAGCCGCAGGGTCTTGCGCCCGTCGCGGCGCGTCTTGAGCACCAGGTAGTCCGGCCCGGCTTCAAGCACCAGCCCGGCGAAGGTCAACTTGCCCCGGGGGAAGATGTGATCCAGCACGTGGCGTTGCTCGTCGAGCGCGCGCCGGTACTCGGCCGACAAGTCCACTCGCATCGTCGCCAGCACGTACAGCGTGATCGTCCGGCACGCGCCCAGCTCGCCCCGCCGGTCGACGATCGCTTCGATGATGTAGCCCGGCTTGAGGTCCGCGGCGGCGATCCGGGCGCCCTGCCGCACAAAATACGTCTCTGCGTCGAAGCGGCAGGTGAGCACCTGGCGTGTCCGCGTGCTCAGCCGGAAACTCCCCGCCGGGTCCCAGCCCAACAGTTCGCCGCGGACGATGGCCACCGGCGGCTCGGGCTGGGCGAGCAGGGCGCCGGCCGCCAGCGCCATGAGGTACCGGCCCATGGAGAGCACCCCTTCACCCGCAAGTATAGCCCCGAAGCGCGCCCGCGCGAGACGATAATGATCTTGACCGCCGTGCTTCCCCTCCTTCGCGACCGCTGGCATCGCCTGCGCGCCCGCGCCCGGGCCCTCGCCGCCGCCCGCCTCCGCTTCGGCTCAGACGCCTACCGGCGGCGCCTCGCGGAGGAGATCGAACATTACACCGAGCTGTATTCCTCGGGCGATGCCTGCCGCCTCATGGAGCCCGCGCCGCCCGTCTGGGTCGAACTCCAACAGCGCGCCGCCCGGCTCATTCGGGAGCGCACCGGCGCCGACCTGGCCGGCCACGTCACCGCCATGCTGAAGGCGCGCCCTCAGGCCCGCATGCTGTCGCTCGGCTCGGGACCCGGCGGCGTCGAGCTGGTCTTCGCCCGCGAGGCCCGGGCGTCGGAAATCCTCTGTCTGGACATCAATGCCGCCGCGCTCGAGCTCGGCCGCCAAGCCGCCGCCGCCGAGCGCCTCAACGTCCGCTTCGCGCAAGCCGATCTGAACCGCGTCGACCTGGAAGCCGGAGCGTTCGACGTCGTCTTCTGCCACGCCTCGCTCCATCACGTGCTGGAACTCGAGCGGCTGCTCGCACAGATCGAACGGGCGCTCCGTCCCGGAGGCGCGCTCGTCGTCGTCGATATCGTCACCCGCAACGGCTACCGAATGTGGCCCGAGACCCGGCGGCTCGCCGGCGCGATCTTCGAGACACTGCCGCCGCGCTACCGCCTCAACCATACCGCCTACCTGCCGCGCAAGCGCGTCGACCGCAAGATCTGGGACGGAGACACGCGCGGCGCCGGCATGGAGTGCCTGCGCTCGGAAGACTTGCTGCCGCTTCTGCGGAGCCGGTTCGACGTCGAATGCCTGGTGCCCCATTTCTCTCTCTGCCGCCGCTTTTTCGACACCATGTACGGCCCGAACTACGACCTGTCCCGCCCGCTCGACCGCGCTATCCTGAACTGGATTTGGGAGCTCGACTGCCACTTGCTCGAAACCGGCCGGTTCCGCCCGGAAACAGTTTTCGGCATCTTCCGCCGCCGGTCCGGCGGAGGTGACCGATGAAGCGCAGAGCATTTCTCAAGAGCGCCGGCCCGGCGGCCATCGCCTTCGGCGAGCCCTCGCCACAGGCGAGCCGGCCGCGTGCTTCCGAATTACCCCCGCGCAAGGTGATTGTCGGCAGCGCGGTTCAGGGCTTCTGGGTGGAGTACCCCGGCCTGGAAAAGAGACTGGCCGAGCTGGCCGCCCTCATCGACGAGATGCAAGCGGCGGCGCTGGCCCGTTACGGGCGCGGCTTGGACCTCGCCGTGCTCCCCGAAGTCGCCCTGACCGGAGAAGCGGGTGAGGATGCGCCGGCCCGAGCCGTCGCCTGGGACGGACCGGTCGGCGCCCGGTTCGCCGAAAAGGCCCGCACGGCGCGCTGCTACATCGTCGTTCCGACTTATCTGCGCGAGCCGGGCGGCGCCCTTCGCGTTTCCAACGCCGCCGTGCTCGTCGATCGCAGCGGCAAGGTGGCGGGCATCTACCGGAAAGTTCATCTGGTGGTTTCCGCCGACGGCCGGCGGATGGAGGGCGGCGCCACGCCGGGGACGGAGTTTCCCGTCTTCGCCTGCGATTTCGGCAAGCTGGCCATCCAGATCTGCTACGACATCGAGTTCGATCTCGGCTGGCGGGAGCTCGCCCGCAAGGGCGCCGAACTGATCGCCTGGCCCACGCAATCCCCGCAAACGGTCCATCCGGCCGCCCGGGCGCTCGCGCACGGTTGCTGGATCGTTTCGAGCACCTGGCGCGACAACGCCTCCCTGTTTGAGCCCACCGGCAAGATCGCCGCCCAGGTGCGCCCGCCGGCGCGCATCCTCGTCGAAGAGATCGATCTGAGCTACGCCATCCTTCCCTGGAGCGCCGGGCTGCGCAAAGGCAAGGCGCTCGAAGAAAAGTTCGGCGCCCGGATCGGCTACCGCTACTACGAAGACGAGGACTGCGGCCTCTTCTGGTCCAACGACCCCCAAACGCCCGTGCGCCGCATGATCGCCGCGCGGGAAGCCGACGAGGAACTGGCGCGCGTCCGCGCCTGCTACCGGCAGGCGGGCATCCCCGGCTATTAGCCGGTCACCGGCGCGTGCCGGCGATCTCGGTCGGCAGGGCGAACAGCGTCTTGCCCGCCGTGATGTAGAGCGTTTTCATGTCCGGGCCGCCGAAGGCGCAGTTGGTGACCGTGTCCTCCGGAACGGGGTAGTAGCGGAGGAGCTTCCCCTGCGGCGAGATGACGTGGATGCCGGGCTTGGTATCGAGCGTTTCCGAAGTTCCGCGGCGCCGGTGCAGGCCGGCGGCCGCGTAGACGTTTCCCTCGACGTCGATCGCCAGGCCGTCGGCGCTGCGGCCCGGATAAAAGTTATAAAAGACGCGCATGTGGCTGACGGTGCCGTCTTCGGCCAGGTCCCAGGCCCGGATCATGCGCGCGCCGCCCTCGGCCGGATTGCTCTCGACGTGATACAGCGTCCGGTCATCCGGCGAGATCACGATGCCGTTGGGAACTTCGATCTGCGGCGCGGCCAGGATGCGCGCCAGCTTGCCGTCCGGGTCGATCCGGTAGATCGCCTTGCCGCGGTAATCGGTGAAGTAGATGCGCCCTTTCGAGTCGAGCGTGACGTCATTGGGGCTCTGGAGCGGCCGGCCCTCATAGCTCTCGGCCAGCACCTCGATCCGGCCGGTCTTCAGGTCCGTGCGCGTCACGCGCGGCCGGGCGCCGCCTTCGCAGGCGATCAGGCGCCACTCGGCGTCGAAGATCAGCCCGTTGGCCCCGTTGGATTGTTCCCGAAATGTCGTGACGCCCTTGCCGGGAGTGAACTTGAGGATCCGCTCGCTGCGGGTTTCGGTGAAGTAGACGTTACCTTCGGCGTCCACGGTCGGGCCTTCGGTGAAGGCCACCACGGCCACCGGCTCCGGCTCGCGGCCCCCGGGCAGCGCCGCCGGCTGCGGCCGGGGCCGGCAGGCGGCTACAGTCAGGAGTAGGACGACACATCGACGGAGCATTTCTCCGCAGTATAAGATGATCTGACGAAACCGGAGACTCGATGACGGCTCGAAACATTCTTCTGCTGGCTTGTTTGAGCTCGGCGTTCGCCGCCGAATATCCCTCGGCGCGCCACGGCGGGCGCTACATGCACAACTACTACATTCCACCGGCGCCGTCGACGACGCCGTGGGCGCCCGCTTGGTCGCCGGACGGCCGGTGGATCGCCGTCGCCATGCAGGGCTCGATCTGGCGCGTCGATCCGGCCACGGGAGAAGCCTGGGAGCTCACCTACGATCGCAAGTACCATTCCTCGCCGGCGATCTCGCCCGACGGCAAGTGGCTGGTCTACACCGCCGACGACG
>JBBIMZ010000349.1:0-4772 GCA_037444135.1 Solibacteraceae bacterium | reverse complement strand
AGTCGATGAGGCCGGCCGTCGAGACGCGGCGGCTTCTCGAGAAGAGCGGCATCGAGTGCGGCTGGCTCAGCGGCGGTTCGACGGGCACCTATAACATCGATTCGGAAATCGACGGCATCACCGAACTCCAGCCCGGCAGTTTCATCTTCATGGACGTGGACTACAACGTGATCGGCGGCCGCGACGGCAAGACGTACCGCGACTTCGAGAACTCCCTCACCGTGCTGGCCACCGTCTACAGCAAGCCGTCGAAGGACGTCGCGATCGTCGACGCGGGCCTGAAGTCCTTAGCCACGGACCGCAAAGTGGGTCCGGAGCCGAAAGATCTTCCCGGCGCGCGCTACTCCTGGTCGGGCGACTATCACGGCAAACTTGACGTCGCGGCGGCGGCGCGGGAAGTGAAGCTGGGAGACCGCATCGAGTTCATCGTGCCGCACTGCGATCCGACGGTAAATCTCTACGACCATCTCTACTGCTTGCGGGGCGACTCGGTCGAGGCCGTCTGGAGGATTGCCGCACGCGGCATGAACCAGTGAGCGAGCTACTATAGTGGTGTTGAACCGAAGACGCTTTCTTGCCACCGCCACCGCCGGCGTGCCGTTCCTCGCCTGCGGCGGACCGCGGCGGATCTCGGCGACGGGCGAGCCGGAAAAGCGCGTGGTCGTGCTCGGCCTCGACGGGCTGGATCCTGCGATCGTCTCGAGCCTGATCGAGGCTGGCCGCGCGCCCAACTTCAAGAAACTGGCCGAAGGCGGCGCCTTCGCCCGCCTCCGGACCACGATGCCGGCGCTCAGTCCGGTGGCCTGGTCGAGCTTCATCACGGGCTTGACGCCGGGCGGCCACGGCATCGCCGATTTCATCGTGCGCGACCCGCAGACCTATATGCCGTTCTTTTCGATCTGGGAGGCGCGTGAGTCGGCCCGGACGCTCTCGCTCGGCGATTATCAGCTTCCTCTAAGCTCGGGCAAGGTCGTCTGCCGGCGCTCCGGCAAGCCGTTCTGGGCGTATCTGACCGAGCGCGGCATCCCGGCGACCGTCATCAAGATTCCGACGAACTTCCCGGTGGAAGAGACGGCGACGCGCGCGGTGAGCGGCATGGGCACGCCCGACCTGATCGACTCGTTCGGCGTCTTTCACTACTTCACGACTGACGCGGGCGAGAACTATCCGGACCTGAGCGGCGGCAACGTGATCCACATCCGCCTCGAGGATCACCGCGCCGACTGCCAGCTCTACGGCCCGGTGAACGCCTTGAAGAAGCCCAAGGACGCCGCGCACGACGCCTTCATCAACAACACGCGGGTGCCTTTCCGCATCTACCGCGACCCGGACGCCGACGTCGTGCGGATCGACATCCAGGGCACGCGCCTGGTGCTGAAAAAGGGCGAATACAGCGACTGGGTGCGCCTGCGCTTCGAGATGATCCCGTGGCTGAGCTCGGTGGCGGGCATCGTCCGGTTCTACGTCTGCGACGTCCATCCGCACCTGCGCCTCTACGCAACGCCGATCAACATCGATCCGGAAGAGCAGGCGATGCCGGTGACGCATCCGCGCGAGCTGGGCGCCGAGCTGGCGCGCGCGCTCGGGCCGTTCTGGACCAAGGGCCTGCCCTGCGACACCAAGGCGTTCGATTTTCACATTCTCGACGACGCCGGCTATGTCAAGCAGGCCGAGCTCCTGCTCCGCGAACAGCTCGCCATGTTCCGCTACGAATGGAGCCGGTTCCGCTCGGGGCTGTTTTTCTTCTACGTCTCGAGCACCGACCAGGACGCGCACATGCTCTGGCGGAACATGGACCCGACACACCCCATGCACAAGGCGAGCGACCTCCGCTATGCCGGCTATCTGCACAACCTTTACGAAGAGATGGACCGGATGGTGGGCGAGGTGCTCCCCGCGGCCGACGACCGGACGCTGATCCTGATCTGCTCGGATCACGGCTTTGCGCAGTTCGGCCGGCAGTTCCACCTCAACACCTGGCTGCGTGATCAGGGCTATCTGAGTCTGCGCCCCGAAGCGGAAGGGCGGCCGAAGACTTCCATCATGGATATCGACTGGGAGCGCACGGCCGCCTACGGCGTAGGCTTCAACGGCCTCTACATCAACCAGGAGGGCCGTGAGGCGCTGGGACGCATCGGTCCGGGCAAGCGGGCTGACCTGGTCGAGCGCCTCAGCCGCGAACTGGAGGCGATCGTCGATCCGGAGACCAAGAGGCGCCCGGTGGCGAAGGTCTACCGCCGCGAGGAGGTCTGCTCGGGCGAGTTGACGTACGAGATGCCGGACCTGCTCGTCGGCTACACCCCCGGCTACCGGGCGGCGTCCAGCTCGGTGCTGGGCGAGACCGAGCGGGCCATCATCGACATCAATCCGTGGCCGTGGAGCGGGGACCACTCGATGGCCTGCGATCTGGTGCCCGGATGCCTGTTTTCGAGCCTGCCCGTCCGGGGGCCCCAGCCCCACATCTGGGATCTGCCGGTGACCATTTTGGACTTCTTCGGCGTTGAAAAGCCCGAGCCGATGGTCGGCCGGTCCCTGCTGCGGGAGACGTGAGCGGGTCGGAGATCCGGACGCCGCCCCGGTACTCTCCTCGTCAGGCAACTACGGCGTAGATGCGGTTCTCGCCGGCGAGATTCCTGCCCGCGAACAGAAACTTGAAGGCCGCCCAACCCCCGAAGCCGACTACCACTGGGCTTGACACGTTGCCGGGTGTCCCGGCGTCCCCATAGGATAGCAGCCGGCCGTTATGGTCCACAGCGTAGATGCGGTTCTCCCCGGCGAGATTCTCACCGGCGAAGACAAACTTGAAGGCTCGCCAGCCGCCCAAGCCGACCACCACAGGGTTTGAGACATTGCCGGCGGTTCCAGTGTCTCCCTAAGACAACAGCCTCCCTGAGACCGCCGGATCCGGGTTGACCTGTATCGAGACGGCGAAACCGCCCTCGAGCACCTCATGGACGGTCACCCGCAGTCCTTCGTCCGGATTGTCGAACGTCTGTCCCTTCGCCAGCGCGGGGGCCGTGCGCAGATCGACTTTGACAGCGTCGCGGACTTCATAGACGAGCACGCCCTCGACGGGCACCATGCCGTCGAACGGGTCGGTACGAAGCCGCGCTTCGACAAAGAAACCGCTGCCGGAGCGCCGGGAAGGAACCCGCACCGCTGTCACGCGGTCGGGCGGCGGCGGCTGCGCCAGGCCGATGGCGCGCAAATTGACGTCCAGAGTCCCCTCGGCGTGGTCGACAACGCCCTGGGGCAGCCACCCGAACAGGATCTTGCTCGTGGCGCTGGCGTGAACGCTCCGGCGCGCTCCGTCCCCGTCCATCACATCATAGCCCGGCAAGTTCGGATGATCGAACAGCTCACACAATAAATGGAGCAGCTCCTGGCCCCATACCCCGATCGCCTGGCGATCTTGCATGAGCGGATTCGTGAACATCGCGACGCGGGCCCACCCGGTAATGCCGTTTACCTCCGGGACATGCGCGAACGCGTGTCCCCCGCGATGTTCGCCCGCCTCGTGAGGCAGCACCGCCAACAGGTACTTGTAGCCGTGACCCTCCGGCAGCGATTCCATCGCCGGAATGTTCACTTCGGCATCCGGCGCCCGCACTACCGGGAAAACCTCCCCCTCGAGAATCGCCTTGCCGCCGGAGAGCGCTTGCAGATAGTGCTGGAACGACCGGTCCAGGCCCGTGCCGGGCTGGGGGTCATAGAAAACCCGGCTGCGAACCTGATACTCTCAGTCGGCCGGAGGCTCCGGGTCCACCTGCATGTTGATGACCGGCACGATGGCGACGCGACGCACCCCTACCCACGGAATTACACTCATCGAGCCTACCTCCTGATTTTCTGGTTTCCGCCCGGCGCCTGGAGTGCAGAGATATGGCCGCTGCGAAGGCGCGGCACTTCACCCTTCCGCAGCACGCTTCCAAGTGGTTTTCCCAGCTCCGGCGCCCCAGCTACGCCGTCTACTCCTCCGCTTTCATTGTACGCCCGAACTCGCCGATTCCCACAAATTATTTATGTGGTGCGCACAAGTTTCAGTGCCCGGCTCGCGAAAAGTTCGGAATCATCCGCAAACTTCGAACCGAAATTCAGACTTACAGCTCCAGATACACCGTCCGGTAGGTCAGCACGCCCTGCGAGAGCGTGCAGTGGCGGAACGAGGTCTGGCGGCCCCAGAAGTTGATCACCGGGCCGGCCAAGTGGAAGTCAAGGCCGCCGGCGCGCAGGTGCTCGTCGCGGTGGAAGTGTCCGGCCAGGACGGCGAAGACGCCCCCGGCTTTGAGGCGCGCGGTCCAGCGCTGCATCAGGTCGGCGGGCCAGCCGTCGGCGAGCTTGTTCAGGTAAAAGCTCTCCAGCCCCGTCACGTGACAGCACAGGATCGTCGGCTTGGGCGGCGTGAGGATGCGGTCCAGTTCCCGGAACGCCTGCTCGCGGTCTTCGGCGTTCGCGCGCGGGTCGAGCGGCTGGCTGTCGAACATCGCCAGGCGCAGGCCCGGCGCCGGTTCGATGGCCTGGTTGGCCTTGCCGAAGCGCTCTTCGAAGGCGGGCCGGTACTTCGCCGTCTGGCTGTAGCCGACGTCGTGATTTCCGGGCACATAGTAGGCCGGTTTGCGGAACACGTGGAGCTCGCGGGCCAGGTCGAAGTCGGCGTTGGTTTCGCGCGTGTGGGCCACGTGGCCCGTATGCACGATCAGCTGGTAAGGTAGCGAGCATCGGTTGATCTCGGCCACGGGGGCGCGGCAGCGCCGGATCGATTCGTGGGCGGG
>JBBIMZ010000348.1:0-4779 GCA_037444135.1 Solibacteraceae bacterium | reverse complement strand
CGGCACGCTGGCAGGCTGGACGGTGGTCGACGAGGGGACCACCGACAAGCCTTCGCGCTGGCAGATTTCAAACGGCGTGCTCTACCAGACGAGCAACATCTATGGAGGCGACGGCACGGGGCTGGCGATGCGCGGCACCTACCTGCTGGCCGGGCAAAGTTCCTGGTCCGGTTACGCGGTCTCGGTCCGGATGCAGTCGACCGACAACGATGGAATCGGCGTGATGTTCGGCTACCGGGATGCCGGCAATTACTATCGCTTCTCGATGGACCAGCAGCGCAGCTACCGGCGGCTGATCAAGATCGTCAACGGCGCGCCGGTCCTGCTGGCGGCCGACGCCGTCGCTTTCCAGCAGGGGCGCTGGTACGACGTCGAAGCGCGCATGGCCGGCGGCGTCATCGAGATCCGGCTCGACGGCCAGGTGTTGTTCCGCGTCAACGATTCCACGTTCACGGCGGGCAAGATCGGCCTTTATAGCTGGGGCAACACCGGAGCGCAGTTCGACGACGTCGTGGTGGCGCCGGCCGCGCCGTGAGGAGCGGGGCGGCGGCTACACTGGTGCTATGCCAGGCTTCCGCGGCGTCGACTACATGCTCATCGATTCCCTGCTTTCCGAAGAAGAGCTCCTGGTCCGCCAGACCGCGCGGCAGTTCGTCGACGATCACGTCCTGCCGGTGATCCGCGACTGTTACCGCGAAGGGCGCTTTCCGCACGAGCTCATTGCCAGGATGGCCGAACTGGGCTTTTTCGGCGCCAATCTGGAGGGCTATGGCTGCGCCGGGATGAGCAATGTCGCCTACGGCTTGATCATGCAGGAGCTGGAACGAGGCGACTCGGGCGTGCGCAGTTTCGTCTCCGTTCAGGGCGCGCTGGTGATGTATCCGATCCTGACGTACGGCTCGGAGGAGCAGAAGCGGCGCTGGCTGCCAAAGCTGCAATCGGGCGAGGTGATCGGCTGTTTCGGCTTGACCGAGCCGGATTTCGGCTCCAATCCCGGGGGCATGCGGGCCACGGCGCGGCGCGAGGGCGACTGCTGGGTCTTGAACGGCGAGAAGACGTGGATCACCAACGGCTCCATCGCCGGCGTGGCTCTGGTCTGGGCGCGCGCCGAGGACGGCATTCGCGGCTTTCTGGTGGAGAAGGGCGCGCCCGGCTTTGCGGCCTCGGACATTCACGGCAAGCTGTCGATGCGCGCCTCGGTCACCTCCAGCCTCTCGCTGGTGGATTGCCGGATTCCGGAAGAGAACGCGCTGCCGGGCGCGGTCGGCCTGAAGACGGCCTTGAGCTGCCTCAACCAGGCCCGCTACGGCATCGGCTGGGGCGCGGTCGGCGCCGCCATGGACTGTTATGAGACGGCGCGGCAGTACTCGATCCTGCGCAAGCAGTTCGACAACCGGCCGATCGCCTCCCACCAGCTCGTCCAGGAAAAGCTGGCCTGGATGATCACCGAGATCACCAAGGCGCAATTGCTCGCGCTCCATGTCGGGCGGCTGAAGGACCAGGGCAAGGCGGAGCCGGCGCACATTTCGATGCTCAAACGCAACAATGTCGCCATCGCGCAGCAGTGCGCCCGCCTGAGCCGGGACCTTCTCGGCGCCAACGGCATCACCGACGAATACCCGGTGATGCGCCACTTGGCGAATCTGGAGACGGTCATCACCTACGAGGGCACGGACCACATTCACGCGCTCATCATCGGCGAGAAGGTCACCGGCATCGCCGCCTATCGCTAAGCTTGCTGTGGCATTCTGGTACGTCGGACGCTGGGTTGGCGGATGGCCAGGATCCTCGTGACGGGCGGCGCGGGCTACATTGGCTCGCATACCGTCTTTCACCTGTTGCGCGCCGGTTTCGAGGTCACCGTCGTCGACAATCTCTCACGGGGCCGCCCGGACGCCGTGGGCGGCGCCGCACTCCATGTCCTCGACCTGGCAGACACCGGCCGGCTCACCGAGCTCTGCCGCCGGGAAGACTTCGACGCGGTGATTCATTTCGCCGGCTACATCGCCGTCGGCGAGTCGATGCGGGAGCCGGAACTGTACTTTCGCAACAACATCGGCGCGACGCTCTCGCTGTGCGAAGCCATGCGGGACGCCGGCATCCGGCGCCTGGTGTTTTCCTCCTCGGCAGCCGTCTACGGCGAGCCCCGCCAGAATCCGATTTCCGAGGAGCAGCCCTGTGCGCCGGTGAGCCCCTACGGCGAGTCCAAGTGGGCCGTCGAGCGCATTCTGGGCTGGCTGGATGCCTGCCGCGGCCTGCGCAGCGTTTCCTTGCGCTACTTCAACGCCTGCGGGGCCGAGCCGGGTTCCGGCCTGGGCGAGGCGCATGACCCGGAAACCCATCTGATTCCGCTGGTGCTTCGCGCCGTGAAGACGGGCCGGCCGGTGACGGTTTTCGGCGACGACTATGAAACTCCGGACGGAACCTGTATCCGCGACTACATCCATGTCAGCGACCTGGCCGCCGCGCATCTGGCGGCGCTCCACTGGCTCCTCGACGGCGGCGGTTCGGAGGTTCTGAACGTCGGCACCGGCCGCGGCTACTCGGTCCGGGAGGTGATCGGCGCCGCCGAGCAGGTGACCGGGCGGCCGGTTCCCCACCTCGTCGGACCGCGCCGCCCGGGCGACGCTCCGGTGCTGGTGGCCGACGCCGCAAAGCTCCGGGGCAAACTCGGCTGGGCGCCGCGGTACACTTCGCTTCATGAGATCGTCGCTTCCGCTTGGGAATTCGAACGAAACCGACAACCGTAGGAGAACTTGATGAAACTGATCTGTCTCAGTCTGCTTGCATCGGCTGCGCTGGCCCAGCCGGCTTATGATCTGCTGCTCAAAGGCGGCCATCTCATCGATCCGAAAAACGGCCTCAGCGCCCGGCGCGATGTGGCGATCGCCGGCGGCCGGATCGCCGCGGTGGCCGACAACATCCCGGCCGAGCGCGCCCGGAAGGTGGTCGATGTCGGCTCGCTCTACGTGGTGCCGGGCCTGGTGGACATCCACGTCCACGTGTTCGCCGGCGAAGGTCCGGCCTACACCGGGCAGAACAGCGTCTTTCCCGACGACCACACCTTCCGCAACGGCGTCACGACGGTGGTCGATGCGGGCAGCACGGGCTGGCGGGCCTTCGCCGACTTCAAGCGCCGCACGATCGACCGCTCGCGCACGCGCGTGCTGTCGATGCTGAACATCGTCGGCAAGGGCATGGGCGGAGCGGTCGAGCAGGACACCTCCGACATGGACCCCAAGAAAACGGCCGAAGCGGCCCTCGCCAACAAGCAGTATGTCGTCGGCATCAAGACGGCCCACTACGCCGGCCCGGACTGGACGGCGGTCGACAGGGCTGTGGAAGCCGGCAAGATCGCCAACATGCCCGTAATGGTCGATTTCGGCAACTTCCGGCCGGAGCGTCCCTATCGGGAGCTCGTGCTCAAACATTTGCGCCCGGGCGATATCTCCACGCACATGTATCTGGGCGCCGTCCCGATGCTCGATGAGGCCGGCAAGGTGCTGCCCTATCTGTTCGAGGCCCGCAAGCGGGGCGTGATCTTCGATGTGGGCCACGGCGGCGGCAGCTTTCTGTTCCGCCAGGCCGTGCCCGCCGTGGGCCAGGGCTTCGTGCCGGACTCGATCTCGACCGATCTTCACATCGGCAGCATGAACGCCGGCATGAAAGACATGCTCAATGTGATGTCCAAGTTCGTGAACATGGGCCTGTCGCTCGAGGACGTCATCCGGATGTCGACCTGGAATCCGGCGCGCCAGATCCGGCGCGAGGAGCTCGGACATCTGTCGGTGGGCGCGATCGCCGATGTCGCCGTGCTGCGCCTTGCCTCGGGCGAGTTCGGCTTTGTCGACGTGTACGGCGCGCGGATGCGCGGATCGAAGAAGCTTGTGGCCGAGCTCACGCTCAAGGACGGGCGCGTGGTCTGGGATCTGAACGGGATCACCCGGGAGGACTGGGACAAATTGCCCAAGAACTACGGGCCGCAGGGCGACGCCTCCTGGGACGCCACGATCGGTCACGGGCAGCGCCGCGGACGGCGCTGACCCGGCCGAGCACGCCGCGGGACGCCTTTTTGCCGACGTTGTGGGATACTCAGCTCTCGGCCGCCGTCACGGGGGGGAGCGGGACGCGGTAGCGGCCCTGGAAGATTTCGGCGAAGAGCGCCTGGAGTTCGGCGTGGATGGCCCTGTTGGTGGCGAGGATGTGCGGGGCGCGCAGGTGAAAGGGTTCGCCGCGCATCGTCGTCACTAGACCGCCGGCTTCGCGGATGAGGAGCACGCCGGCGGCGACGTCCCAGGGATTGAGGCCGAACTCCCAGAAGCCGTCGAGGCGGCCGCAGGCGACGTAGGCCAGGTCCAGGGCGGCGGCGCCGGCGCGCCGGACGCCGTGCGAGAGCATCGCCGCCTGATGGAAGAAGTGAACGTTGACATCCTTGTGGCGGCGCCAGTTCGGGAAACCGGTGGCCAGGAGGCTTTCCTGGACTGTGCCGACGGCCGAGACGCGGATGCGGCGGTGATTCAGCCAGGCGCCGGCGCCGCGTTCGGCGGCGAACAGTTCCTCGCGAGTGGGATCGAAGATGACGCCGGCAATGAGTTCGCCGGCATGCTCGAGCGCCAGCGTGACGTTAAAGACGGGAAAGCCGTGGGCGAAGTTGGTGGTGCCGTCGAGCGGGTCGACGTACCAGCGATATTCGGAGGCGCCGGCATGGCTACCGCTTTCCTCGCCGACGATGGCGTGGCTGGGGAAATGAGTGCGGAGCCGTTCGATGACGAGCTCTTC
>JBBIMZ010000347.1:0-4786 GCA_037444135.1 Solibacteraceae bacterium | reverse complement strand
CGCCGCCGTCACTTCGATGCTGCCCTCGTCGGTGAACTTCAGCGCGTTGCCGATCAGATTCAGCAAAATCTGCCGCACTCTGGCGTCATCGCCCCGGTAAAGATCGTGCGGCGCCTCGACCCGGCACGTCAGAGCGAGCTGTTTGCGCCGCGCCTCCAGCGCCAAGGTTCGTAAGCATCCCTCCACGACGCTCCGCAGGGAAAACGGCGCTTGGGTCAGTTCAAGCTGGCCGGCCTCGATCCGGGAGAAGTCCAGCACCTGGTTGAGGAGCGCCAGCAGGCCCTGCGCCGAGGCCTGCACGGTTTCCAGATCCTGCCTCTGGGACGGCATCAGCGGGGTGTCGAGAACCAGGGCCGTCATGCCCAAAATCGCGTTCATCGGCGTGCGGATCTCGTGGCTGACGTTGGCCAGAAACTCGCTCTTGGCGCGGCTGGCCTCCTCGGCCCGCTCTTTCGCCGCGGCCACCTCGGCGGATTTTTCCTCGAGTTGCCGGACCAGCGCCGCCAGCCGCTGATTGGCCCGGGAGAGGCTCTCGGTCCGTTCCCGCACTTTGGTGCGCAGCAATTCGTTGCCGGCAATCAGGCTCCGTACCCGCCACAGGTACGCCCCCAAGGTCGCCAGGAGCGCCGCGCAGATGACGAGAATCAGGAACCAGGTGGTCTGATAAAAGCGCGGCTCGACTTCGAAGGCGAACGACGCCGGCGGCGCGCTCCAATGCCCGTCGCCCGTCGAGGCCGCCACTCGAAAGACGTACCGGCCGGGGCTCAAACGCGTATAGTAGACCGTCCGGCGCCCCCAGCCGTCCACCCAGTCCCGGTCGAACCCTTCGAGCCGATACCGGAACCGGAGCTTGTGGGCATCCCGGAGGCTTACCGCGGTGTAGTGAATTTCCAGGCTCGCCGTTCCCGCAGGCACCCTGACGCCGGCGGCCGCCGGCAAAGCCTTCCCGTCGGCCGTCACCTCCTCGATGAGCGGCACGGGCGGAGCGGTCCCGATCGGCAGATGCGCCGGATCGATCCGCGCCACGCCGCGAACTGTGGCGAACCAGAGCCGCCCACGGCTGTCTTGAAGGCCCGAGGATTGAAAGCCGCCCACGCACTGGCGGCTGCCCATCCCGTCGGCTTTGCCGTACACGGTGCCCTCGACGCGTCCGGCTTCGCCTCGGGCGACCGCCTCCAGTTGCCTCCGCGCCACACGCAGAATCCCTTTCGCCGTCCCCAGCCAGAAGTAGCCCCGGCCGTCCTCGAAGATCTGGAGGATGAAGTCGTCGTGAAGTCCGTTTCTGGTTCCGAAAACCGTCGCCCGGCCGTTGTCGAGCCGGTAAAGTCCGCCGCCGTAGGTGCCCAGCCACAGCACGCCCCGAGCGTCTTCGTGAATCCACACGATATTGGCGCCGGCTAGTTCCGGCACGGCCTTGAACGAGCCGTCGTCCAGAAACGCCAGCCCGGCGCCGGTGCCGGCCCACAACCGCCCGCGGCGATCGCGGCGGACGGCCCGGATCGTGTCGCTCGGCAAACCGTCCCGCCGGCGGTACAGCGTCAGCTTGCCGTCGCGCCAGCGGCCCAGCCCGCCGCCCCGCGAGCCGATCCACATAGCGCCGTCGGCATCCCGGTAGAGCACCATGATCGCCTCCCGCGCGAACACCGCCCGGTCGAGGACTGGCTCGAAGCGCCCGTGCCGCCGCCAGATCACCGAGCCGTCCCAGGCGCCGATCCAGAGCCGCCGGGCCTCGTCCTCGTGGAGGGCGGAAATGCACTCGTTAGCCAGGCCGTCGTGCTGCAAGTAATGGAACAGCCGGCCGCCCGCCATGTGCGTCAGCCCGCCGCAACTGCCGCCGAACCAGAGGCTCCCCGCCGAATCTTCGTAGACGGCTGTGGTCAGGTCCGCCCCCAGTCCCTTCTTGCGCGTCAGGGAACTCACCGCGTGATCTTTGAGCTGCGTCAGCCCGCCGCCGTTCGTCCCGATCCACAGGCCTCCTTCCTTGTCGCCGTACAGGGAAAAAACACTGTCGGTGGTGAGCCCTTCCCGGAGCGTGAGATTCGCAAAGCTCCCGTCACGGTAACGCGCCACGCCCCGGTCGAAACTGGCGACCCACAAGTTGCCATCCCGGTCTTCGGTGACCGCGCGGATTTTTCGTCCGAGCAACCCGGTTTCCCGGTCGAGGCGGCGGAAGCGCCCGTGCTCCAAGCGGAATAGGCCCTCCTCGGTGCCGATCCAGAGTCCGCCGTAAGAGTCTTCCCGCAAGCAGTGAACCTTGGTGGCGGGGATCTCCGAGCACCGCTCCAGCTTGCCGCCGGCAAGGCGAAACAGCCCTGCGGAGGTGCCGATCCAGACCACATTGTGGCGATCGACCCAGATCGCGGAGACGTCGGCGCCCTCCAGTGGTTCCGTTGCCGGCCACCGCCGAAACCGCCCTTCGTCTAACACCGCCAGACCACCCTGGCGGAAGCCCAGCCAGATTCGCCCCTGGCGGTCCTGATGCAGAGCGCGCACCGAGGGCGCCGGCAACCCCTCCCGGGTGGTCCAGACCGAAAATCGCCCGTCGCGCAACCGCGTCAGGCCGCCGCCGGTGCCAATCCACAGGTTTCCCCGCCCGTCATCGAGAAGCGCCCAGACGTAATCGCTCTTCAGAGCCGGGGTGTTGGCCGAGGTGTAAAGTGTGAACCGTGCGCCGTCGAAGCGCACCAGTCCGGCGAAGGTGCCGAACCACAGGTAACCGCCCGCAGCCTGCGTGATCGCGTTGATGGTGTAATCCGGAAGGCCGTCCTCCTCCTTCCAGTGATACATTCCGTAGTCGCGAACGGATGTTGCGGGGTCAAGCGCCCCTGCGCGCCCGAAGCCCAGGAGCGCCATCAGGGCGGTGGCTGCCGGCCGGCCAATGTGGAAACGCAAAATTCTCCCCTTTTATCCTATCGGTCAGCCGGCAGAGCCTTCTCACCGTTCCGAGCGGGGGAATTCCAGGATTCGCTCGACGAGCGCGACTTCGGCGTCGACCCGGGCCGCCTCCCACTGGAGGCGCGCGCCCATCGCCTCCGCCAGGCGGCGCAGCGCAGCGGCGTCCCACTTTCTTTCGTAACCCCAGTAGGTCGAGACAAACAAGAGGTCGGCCAGGCGCTCGACCATTTCATGTTCGAGGGCGAAGTTCAAAACGGCGGCCTCGATGCGGTTGAGTCCTTCCGAGGCTTCCGCGGGCGCGGCCTCGAGCACGGCCGGCGTCAAGAGCCCATAGCGCCGGACGAGCGCCCGCACGGCGCTCTCTTCGAATCCGTGCTTCTGTCCCAGCTCGGCGCTCGCCGCCAGAAGCTCGAGCAGTTCCGCCTGCGAGTTCCCTCCCAGCGGAGTCTCTGCGGTCCGGCCGATCCTCCGGAGTCGCGGCGCGATTTCCGAGGCCACGGCTTCGGCCGCCTGCTCGCTCATCTTCCGGTACGTGGTGTACTTGCCCCCGGCCACGTGGAGCACGCCTTCGCCAGAGTTCCAGATTCGATGCCCGCGACTTTCCTCGGTGGCCGACGCCGCCCCCGAACGCACCAGAGGCCGCAGCGAGCTGTAAGCGGCCAGCGGTTCCAGAGCAGCCGACTGCGGAAACAGGCGCCCGAGAATTCCTTTCAAGTAGCGCGTCTCGTCGGCCGAAATGCGCACCTCGTCGGGGCCGCCGGCGTGGTCGCAGTCGGTCGTGCCCACCAGGGAGAGCCTGTCCTCCGGCCCCCAGGGAATCACGAAGATGATCCGGCCGTCCTCGGCAAAATGCGCAATCGCGTAATCGCTCGCGTTCACCTTCGGGAACACCAGATGCGAGCCGCGCACCAAGCGCAGCTCGCCCGCCGATTGCCAAGGGCCGGTGGCGTCGACCACCTTACGCGCCCGGACGGAGAACTCCTCGCCGCCGAGCTCGTCCCGGAGGCGCACGCGGAAGCCGCCGTCCTCACGTACGACCGCGTCCGCCTTGGCATAGTTGGCCACCACGGCGCCGTGACGGGCGGCGTCGAACAGATTCTCCAGCACCAACCGCGCCGAATTGACCCGGCAGTCGAAGTAGAGGCCCGCCGAGGTCAGACCGTCGCGCTGCAAGACCGGTTCGAGCCGTTCGACGGCCTCGCGCGACAGGAACCTCCGCTTGCCGATGTTGCGCCGTCCGGCAAGCAGGTCGTAGAGCGCCAGTCCGGCCCCGTAGTACAGACGCGCGCCGCGGCCGTAGAAAGGGATCAGAAAGCCCAGCGGTTCGACCAGGTGCGGCGCGATGCGTAACAACGTGGCGCGTTCGGCCAGCGCCTCGCGCACCAGGCCGAATTCCAGCTGCTTGAGATACCGCAACCCGCCGTGAATCAATTGCGAGTTCTTCCCGCTCGTGCCCGAGGCAAAGTGCCGCCGCTCGACCAGTCCGATTCGCAGCGCCACGCCCGCCTGGTGCGACCGCAGCGCCAGGTCGCGCGCGATCCCCGCGCCGTTGATGCCCCCGCCGAGAATGAGCACGTCGAGCGGTTCGGCGCGCAGCCGCTCCAGGTTGGCGCGGCGACTGTGGCGCGAGAAGACCGGCCGGCGGCGCGGGACGTTCATGCCACGCGGCTCTCGGCGCGCCCCGAAACGGACGCGGCGAACTCGGCGCGGGCGAGCAGCTGGGAAACCCGCTCGAAGATCGCTTGCGTCAGGCGCGCGCGGTCTCTCAAGCGATAGCCCTCGATCGGAATCGGCTCGCCGAACACCAGATCGACAGGACCGCCGCGCACCTCGATGCTCCCAATCGGCAGGACTTCCCGCGTGCCGCGCAGAGCGAACGGGATCACCGGAA
>JBBIMZ010000346.1:1932-4814 GCA_037444135.1 Solibacteraceae bacterium | reverse complement strand
GATCGGGACAGACTGGCCGCCTTGCCCGCCGTTCATGAAGTGCTCGGGCAGCTCGGCGACCTGCTGGAGCGCTTCCCCCGGGCGCTGCTGGTGGAGGAAATCCGCCGCACGCTCGCGGCGGTTCGCGCCGAACTGCTGGAGAATCCGGCCGCCGGCGTGCCGCCCGTCATCGAGCGCGTCCGCGAAGCCGTCGCGGCGCTCGAGAGGCCCTCGTTGCGGCCCGTCATCAACGCCACCGGCGTCATTCTCCACACCAATCTCGGCCGCGCCCCGCTCGGCGCTTTCCAGCCGGTCCGCGGCTACTCGAACCTTGAGTTCGACCTTGAAAGCGGCCGGCGCGGCAAGCGCGACGTTCACCTTTCCGCGCTCCTCGAACGCCTGCTCGGCAAGCCCGGCATCGTCGTCAACAACAACGCCGCGGCGGTCTTCCTCACCCTCCACGAACTCGCCGCCGGCTATGAAGTCATCGTCTCGCGCGGCGAGCTGATCGAAATCGGCGACGGCTTCCGCATCCCGGACATCATGGTCCGCTCCGGCGCCGTCCTCCGCGAAGTGGGCACGACGAACAAGACCCGCTTGGACGATTACCGGGAGGCCATCAACGAGCGCACCCGCCTGATCCTCACCGTCCACCGGAGCAACTTCCGCATCAGCGGCTTCACTGCCGAGCCGGCGCTGAAGGATCTGGCCGCCCTCGCCAGAGAACGCGGCGTTCCGCTCTACCAGGACTTGGGCAGCGGCTGCCTGGCCGACCTGCGCCGCTACGGCATCGACGAACCCATGCCCCAGACCAGCCTGGCCGCCGGCGCCAGCCTGGTCTCCTTCAGCGGCGACAAGCTCCTCGGCGGGCCTCAGGCGGGCATCATCGCGGGAGATCCCGGCCTGGTGAGCCGGCTTCGCCGGAATCCGATGTTCCGGGCCCTCCGCGCCGACAAGCTTTGCTATCAGGCGCTTGAGACCACGCTGCGCCGGCTGCTGCTCGGCGCGGAGAATCAAATTCCCGCTCTCGCGATGATCGCCCGGAGCCCCGCCGAGATCCGCCGCCGCGCCGAAGCCTTCCTGGAGCGCATCCCCGAACTGTCGGCACGGATCGAGCCGGGCGTGTCCGTCATCGGCGGCGGCGCCACGCCGGAACAATCTCTGCCCACCTTCGTGATCGCCATCGCGACGCCCGCAGCCGCTGCATTGGAACGCCGGTTGCGCGCCGGCGCCCCGCCGGTCGTCGCCCGCATCGAGAACGACCGCGTCCTCCTCGACCTGCGCACCGTCTTGCCCGAAGAGGAACCCGAGTTGCTGTCCGCGCTCCGCGCCGCTCTGCGATCCTGACTTCAGGCCCGCTCCAGGTACGTGCCTTCCGTCGTGTTCACGCGAATCTTTTCGCCTTCGCTGATGAACGGCGGCACTTGCACCACCAGGCCGGTTTCGAGCCGGGCCGGTTTGGTCACGTTGGACACCGTCGCGCCCTTCAGACTCGGCTCGGTCTCCACGACCGTCAGGTCCACCGTCGGCGGCAGCGACACGCCGATCGGCTTGCCTTCGTAGAACTCGACCTTCAGGCGAAGCTGCGGCACCAGGTAGTGGATGGCGTCGCCGAGCAGTTCGGCCGGCAGGGCGATCTGCGAGAAGTCCTCGGTGTTCATGAAGTAGTAAATCCCGCCGTCCTCGTATAGGTACTCCACCTCCTGCTCTTCCAGGAAAGCGCGCTCCACGTAATCGGTCGAGGCAAACCGGTGGTCGATCATCGCGCCGGTGCGCAGGTTGCGCATGCGGGCCTGGACAAAGCCGCGCAGGTTCCCCGGCGTGCGGTGTTCGGTCTTGAAGATCGAGAAGAGTTCCCCGTTGAACTCGATGATCATGCCCGGGCGCAATTGGGTTGCCTGAATCATGGGGGTTTCGCCCATCATTCTACCAAAGCCGTTTTGCGTGGTATGCTAGGGAGGCTGCCGGTACGCCGAAGGCGTTGAAAAGGGAACCCGGTGCGATTCCGGGACTGCCCCGCAGCGGTGAGCAGGAACGAAAGCCGCTTCTCAGGCACTGGCCCCAGCCGGGGCTGGGAAGCCGCGGCGAGTAGGCAACATCGGCGCCTGCAAGTCCGAAGACCTGCCGACAGCGCGCGCTCTTGCGCACGAGAACTTGAACCTACGATGGGGAGGTTAAGTTGCGCCGACCGAATTCTTTCTTCCTTTTCGTTTCCCTGGCGTCCCTGCCGGCTGTGAGCTCGGGCGCCGAACTTTGCGGCCGCGTTCTCGACCCGTCCGGCGCCGTGGTGCCGGAGGCGACCGTGACCGTCTTTGCCCGGGGCAATCCGTCGAGCTTCAAGACCGCCGCCGGTCCGCGCGGTGAGTTCTGCGTCGGGGGGCTGGCGCCCGGCGGCTATCTGGCCGAGGCCGTGGCGCCGGGCTTTTCTCCCTCGGAAGCCGTCGAGGTCCAGCTCGACGGGCGCGTCCAGGCGCCGCTCGATCTCCGGCTGGCTCTGGCTCAAGTGACTTCGCGGATTTCGGTCACCGCGTCGGGCTCGGCCCAGACCACCGATGAAGTCCAGAAGGCGTTCGATATCGTCGACCGCCGCGAGACCGAGCGCCGCGCCGAGTTCTCCATGGCCGAAGCGTTGCGCCTGGTGCCCGGCCTCCGCGTGATGCAGAACGGCGGCCCCGGGGCGCTGACTTCGATTCACATCCGCGGCCTGCGCTCGTTCGACACGTCGATCCTGGTGGACGGCTTCCGGTTCCGCGACGCGGCGGCGCCGCAAGGGGAGGGCGGCGGGTTTCTGGAAGAGCTGTTCCTGGTGGATGCCGAACGCCTGGAGGTGCTTCGCGGCTCGGGGTCCTCCCTCTACGGCACGCACGCCATCGGCGGCGTGCTCAACGTGGTCACCGATCCCG
>JBBIMZ010000346.1:0-1920 GCA_037444135.1 Solibacteraceae bacterium | reverse complement strand
CCTTCCGCGGCGAGCTGGACGCCGAAGGCGGCGGTTTGGGCCTCGCCCGCGGCGCGGCCCGGTTTTCCGGAAGCGCCTTCGCCGACCGGCTGTTGTTCAGCGGCGGTGCCGCCCACCTGAACGTCACGCGCGGCGTCGACGGCGATGACCGCACACGCAACACCAGCGGAAACGGCTTTGTCCAGTACCGCCTCGGCGAGCGCTCGCGGCTCAGTGCGCGCCTCTTCGCCGGCGACTCCTTCCTCCAGCTCAACGACAGCCCGTTCGCCGCGCCCGCCGCCCACCTGCCGCCCTCCGGCGTGATTCCGGCCGTGGCGCTGCCGCGAGCCGAAGTCCGGCGGCTCGAGGCCGGCCTGCCGTTCTCCTATGGAAACGCCACGTTCGTCCCCTCGGCCAACGACCCGGATGACCGCCGCGCCTCCGGCTTCTACAACGGAATGGCGGCGTTCACGCGGCAGTTCCGTCCCGGCGTCTGGTTCCGCGCGGCCTATCAGGGGCTGGCCACGCGCCGCACCTCGCGGGACGGTCCCGCCGGCCATTACTTCGAACCGATGTTCAACAGCGCCTACGCCTACGACGGCCGGATCGATCTGGCGGAGGGCCGCGCGGACATCCGGGCGGGCGGGCACCACTTCGTCTCGGCTGGTTACGAATTCGAACGCGAGAGCTACGCCACCTTCGCCACGGACGAAAATCCGGATCCGGCCCGGCGCATCGGCGCGCTCGCCGAAGCGGCGCAGCAGAGTCACGCCGTCTTCGCCCAGAATCAGATGCGCGGCAGCAACGACCGCCTCCTGATCTCGCTCTCGGGCCGCCTGCAAGGCTTCCGCCTCCGCCAGCCCCGCTTTTCCGGCGGGCCGCCCGCCTACGGCGGCCTCCGGCTTGAAGCGCCGCCGAACGCTTACACCGGCGACGCCGCCCTGGCCTACTTTTTCCCCTCCTCCGGGACCAAGCTCCGCGCGCACGTCGGCAACGGATACCGTGCTCCTTCGCTTTTCGAGCGTCTGGGAGCTTCCTTTTTCTTCGGCGCTTTCAGCCCCTTCGGCGACCCGCGGCTGCGTCCCGAACGCTCGCTGGCCTTCGATGCCGGCTTGGACCGGTATCTGGCGTCCAACCGCGTCCGCCTGAGCGGAACCTGGTTTTACACGCGCCTGCAAGAGGTCATCGCCTTCGATTTCAGCGGCGCCATCGACCCGGCCACCGATCCCTACGGCCGTTTCGGCGGCTATCGCAATACGGGCGGCGGTCTGGCGCGCGGCGCCGAAGTCGGCCTCGAAGCCACTCCCGCCGCGAGCCTTCGCCTGAAATCGGCTTACACCTTCACCAGCGCACAGCAACGCGTCTCCAGCACCGCCGATGGCTCGCTCCGCTCGTTCAACATTCCCCGGCACATGATCACCTTCCTGGCCACGCAACGGATCGCGCGGCCGCTCGAAGTGACCTTCGATTTCATGGCCGCCAGCTCCTATGATTTTCCTCTGTTCACCGATCTGGGCAGCCGCGCCTTCCGCTTCCGCGGTCCCCTCAAGGGCGACCTCGTCGTCACCTACTCCCGGCCGCTTTCCGATCAGCGGCAACTGCGCCTGTTCACGCGGATCGAGAACGTCTGGAACCGGACCTACTACGAAGGCGGCTTCTACACGCCGGGAGCCTGGGCCGTGGCGGGCCTGAGATTTCACTTTTGAGGCTCGCTCGGCAGGCGCTTTCGCAGGTCATAGGCATAAATGGAATACCCGATGCGGGCCGACGGTCCGAGCTCCCGCAGCCAGTCGTAGCGCCCGTCGGGCGTGTAGACCCCCTGGAGCAGCGTCACGCTGATGGCGACGATGGCGTTCGCATGCTCCCGGCCGTACGGGTCGTCCGTGAAGGGCGCGTCGAGCACGCGCAGACCGTAATATGCCGGATCCGCCGTACCGAAGT
>JBBIMZ010000345.1:0-4825 GCA_037444135.1 Solibacteraceae bacterium | reverse complement strand
CCGGCGCCCTCCGTCCTCAGAATGGCCACGCGCCACGATGCCGTCATCGTCACCCAGTCGTTCTCCAAGAGCTACGCCATGACCGGCTGGCGCCTCGGCTGGCTCGTCGCCCGCGCCGATCTGGCTGCACGCGCCGCGCGCCTCAACGAATTCATCGTCTCCCACGCCCCGAGCTTCACCCAGAAGGCCGGCGAAGCCGCCCTGGCCTGCGGCGAACCCTGGATCCGCTCGATGGTCGCGCAACTCAAGGCCAACCGCGACTTCTGTCTCGCCGCGCTCCGCCGCCTCCCCGGCGTCTGGGTCCCGGAGCCCGACGGCGCCTTCTACTTATTCCCCCGCGTCGCAGGCGTCACCGACTCGATGGCCCTCTGCCGCCGCCTCCTCCGCCAGCAGCGCGTCGGCCTCGCCCCCGGCGTCGCCTTCGGCGCCGGCGGCGAAGGCTCCTTCCGCCTCTGCTACGCCTCCGACCGCCCGATCCTTGAGGAAGCGATGCACCGGCTTACGAAGTTCTTCGAGAGGCTCGGTGAGTGATAGTTTTCGCACTCGCCCGGCAGCTTAGACCTGTCCTCTCAGCCCGGCCCTGCGAACTTCGAACCTCATCCGCCGAAATGGGCTCCTGGGCGCGGCCCTTCGCGCCTCGCGCGCGGTGCGCTATCGTGGTGACTAATGGAACCCCTCTGGCTCGGTCTCATCGTCCTGGCCTGGATTCTGTTGGCTCGCTTCGGAGGCGGCTGAGGGCCGCGCAGGCCCGGCGGGCGGCCGGGCGACTCCGGCGGCCGGCCCGGCAGTTGACTCTATCGCTGCGCCTCGGCCCTTACTCCGGCCACCCTTCCCGGTTCAGCCCCGGGACGATGCGCAGCGCATTCTTGTAATAGACCTTCTTGAGCACTTCGTCGGGCAGATCGAGGCCGTAGAGTTTCCACAGGCCGTGATGCTTGCGGTCGTGGTCGAAGTACTCGTCGGCCGTCTCCAGGACGCGAAAGTAAGTGCCGTACTCCTGCGGCCGCCACGTATCTTTGCCGAACAGGATCCGGTCCTGATAGCGGAGAAAGAACTGCCGGGCAAAGCGCGGCTGGCGCCCTAACTCCTCGATCACCGCGCCGAACTCGGTGTACACGTTCGGCAGCCGGTCGAGCAGGCGGCCGAGCTCGGCCAGATTGTTGCCGAACCAGCCGAAATGAGCGTTGATGAACACAGTCCGCGGGTGCTTGGCGAACAGCCGGTGCTGCTCGGCCATCAGCTGCTCGAACGTCGGATACTGGTCGGGCGGACGCGCCCGGCTCGGATAGAGCTTCAGTTCGAGCCACCGCTCGTTGTACTTGTCAATCGGGTCGAACAGCGCCTTCGGCTCGCCGGTGTGGATCAGCACGGGAATCTTAAACCGCGCGCAGGTCTCGAAGATCCGGTCGAACCGCGGATCGTCGACCGGGATGCGCCGCCCGGCCGAGTCCTTGAGCGTCATGCCGAAGTTCTTGAAAATCTTGAGACCCCGCGCGCCGGCCCGGACGTCCTCTTCGAGTTGCCGGGCGATGCGTTCGCCGTAGCCCGGCTCATCGACGCCGGAAAAGTCGATGTTGGCGAAAACGGCAAAGCGCGCGGCATGCTTGCCGGAGAACGTGGCCAGCGTCTGCTTGAGGCGCTCACCCGTGCCGCCGCTCAGGTTGACCATGATGCGGAGGTTGATCCGGTCCATCTCGGCCACGAGCTGGTCGACGCGCTCGGCGGACATGGCGCCGCGCTGGTGGTTGTGCACGTCGATGAACGGATAGCGCGCCCGGGAAACCGGATGCTGGGGCACGACGAGCGTCGAGCGCGGCTCGTACTCTTCGATGGACATCGTCTGCGCCGCCGCCAGGGCGGCCGTAAGCGGAAGGATGGCCAGTCTCATCGGGTTGCCGGCTGCGCCAGAGCTTTCTTGGCTTCTCCTACCAATAGCAAAGATCCGGTTACGAACACAGCCGTCCCCTCCGGCGCCTCGGCCGCCCGGGCCAGGGCCGCCTCCACCGAGACCGCCAGCTCGACCGCCGGGTGGTCGAAGAAGGCCCGCAGCGGCTCGGGCCGCAGCGCGCGGTGGGAGTTCGAATGTGTCAGGATCAGGCGCTCGGCCAGCGGCGCCAGCAGGCCGGCGATCTCATCGAGCGATTTGTCGCGCATCGCACCGTAAATGATCCAGACCCGCCGGCCGCCGTAAAACCGCCGGATGTAGGCCGCCAGCGCGCGCACGCCGGCCGGATTGTGCGCGCCGTCCAGGATGATCTCCGGCCGCTCGGAAACCAGTTCGAGGCGGCCGGGCCAGCGCGTTCGGCGGATCCCTTCTTCGATGGCCTCGCGAGGCAGGCCGAGCGTCTCCAGGACGGCCGCCGCCGTGCGCGCATTCTCCACCTGGTGCTCGCCCGCCAGCGGGCACTCGATCCGCAGCGGCCCGCGCGGCCCCGCCAGAAGCGCCCGGTGACCCCGCGGCGACAGCTCGAGCTCCACGATCCGCCAGTTGGCCGTTCGGACGATCGGAGCGCCCACCTCGGCCGCTCGCCGCTCGAGCACACCCAGCGCCTCCGGGCGCTGCTCGGCCAGCACGGCCGGAACGCCAGGCTTGAGAATGCCCGCCTTCTCGCCGGCGATCGCCTCGATCGAGCTGCCGAGAAACCGCTCGTGGTCAAAGTCGATCGGCGTGATCGCCGTCAGCCATGGCCGCACGACGTTGGTGGCGTCCAGCCGGCCGCCAAGTCCCGTTTCGAGCGCCACCGCTTCGACGCCCCGCTCCCGGAACAGCAGGAAAGCCATCGCCGTCACCGTCTCGAAGTACGTCGGATGAGCGTCGAGCTCGTCGCGCCGCAACATCTCTTCGGCCGTCCGGTGCACCTCGTCGAAGGCCCGCGCGAAATCGGCTTCCGAGACCGGTCGGCCGTCGATCTGGATGCGCTCGGTCGGCTCCACCAGGTGAGGCGAGATATACAGGCCCGTGCGCAGGCCGGCCGCGCGCAGCGCCGATTCGGTCATGGCGCACACGGACCCCTTGCCGTTCGTCCCGGCTACGTGGATGAACCGGCCGGAGGTCTCCGGATGCCCCAGCGCCGCCAGCAGCACCCGGATCCGCTCCAATCCCAGCTTGGCAGTTCGGATCTCGTTGCCCAGCGCGTACAGGAAGCGGACCGAGTCCGGATAAGTGGCCATACCCAACTCGAGCGGCTCTTTCCAGATTACCGCCGCAGCCCCCCAAGACCGGGACGGCGTCCGCCGAATTCGGCCTCGGAGGCCGGTTTTTTCCCTTACACTAAGGTTGGACTTCCAGGTGCGAAAGGAGATCTGCCATGGCCATCGTGCCGCGATTGCAGGAGTGGCTGGACGCTTCCGGCGTCAGCTACACGCATCATGTCCACCCGACGGCCTATACGGCCCGGGAAGTGGCTCAACTCGAACATCTCCCCCAGCATCGCTTCGCCAAGGGCGTCGTCTTCTGGGGCGACGAAGGCTACGCCATGGCCGTCCTGCCGGCGGATTACGTTTTGGACCTGCAAGAGCTTCGGGCCGCGCTGGGTCTGCGTCGGGCGCGGCTGGCCACCGAGAAGGAGCTGGCCGAGCTGTTCCCGGATTGTGAACTGGGGGCGATGCCGCCGCTCGGCAACCTTTACAAAATGCCGACCTACGTCGAAAGCAGCCTCGCCGAAGAGGAGTGGATCGCCTTCAACGCCGGCACGCACCGCGACGTCGTCTACCTGCGCTTTGAGGACTTCAAGCGTCTGGTCAAGCCCGTCGTCGTGCACTTTGCCCGGCTCGCCGCGGCCTGAGGTCCGACTTTTGGCCGTCCGGCCGCGTCTTAGGGGGTGACACCGGAAGAATGGAGTCCGAGTCTTGATCTTTCGCGAAGTCGAGGATCGCGACCTGGTCGGCCAAGCCCGGCGCGGGGACGTGGAGGCCTACAACTGTTTGGTCTCCCGCTGGGAAAAGCGCGTCTACAACTATTTGCTCAAGCTCGTTGCCGATCGTGAGGACGCCCTGGATCTGACGCAAGAGGTGTTCTTGAAGGCCTATCAGGCGCTGCGCAAGCTCGAAGATCCGGCGCGCTTTCCGGCCTGGCTGTATCGCATCGCCCATAACGAGGCGTTCTCCCTGTTGCGGCGCCGGCGCCCGGAAACCGAGCTCAGTGAACCGGCACCCGCCCCCGCCGGCGGACGCCTGCTGCCGGTCGAGACGTCGCTGGCCGTCGCCGGCGCGCTCCGGCGCCTGTCGGCCGAACAGCGCGAGGCCGTGATCCTGAAGATTTACGACGGCTTCAAGTTCGAGGAAATCGCCGCCATCCTGAATTGTCCGGTCTCGACCGTCAAGTCCAGGGTATATACCGGCCTCGATCTCCTCAAAGAGGCTCTGGCGCCGGTGAACACGCGAGGTGAAGGCAGATGAGTTGTACGGCATTTGATCTGAAGGCCTATCTGTTGGGCGAGTCCGGCGAAGCGGACCGCCGGGCGGTGGAATCCCACGCGGCCGCCTGCGCGAGTTGCCGCGAGGAACTCGAACGGCTCCGGCTGACCGTGGGCGCTCTGCGCAGCCTGCCCGCCGAGGAGGTTCCGCACCGGATCGCATTCGTCTCCGACAAGGTCTTCGAACCCGCCTGGTGGCAGCGGCTGTGGCGGCCGGCGCCGGGCTGGGCGCTGGCTTCGGCGGCCTTGGTGGCGGCGGCCATTCTCGCCCACGGCTGGATGCGTCCGCCGGCCGTCGTCGTGCAAGGTCCGGCGGCCGATCCGGCGGCGATCGCTGCCGCGGTCGAGCGCGAGTTGAGCCGGCGCCTGGACGAGGCCGTCTCAAAGGCCGTCGCGGCGCACTCCTCCGC
>JBBIMZ010000344.1:0-4827 GCA_037444135.1 Solibacteraceae bacterium | reverse complement strand
ACGCCGGAGCCGGCCACGTTCACATCCAGGCGCCAGAGCGCGGCGCCGCCCTGAGGGACGTCGGGTGAAATCGTCCAGTCCTGAAGGTAGGTGGCGCGGTAGTGAAACGGCCGGCCGATGCGGCCTTCGTCGATGATCTGCTTGGCCAGGGCGATCGACGGCACGCGCCGGTAGTTGAACCACACCATGTTCGGCACGCCCGCCTCTTCGACCGCCCGCGTCATCTCTTCGGCTTCCTGCACGTTCATCGCCAGCGGTTTCTCGCAGAGCACCATCTTGCCGGCGCGGGCGGCGGCGATGGCGATGTCGTGATGGGTGTCGTTCGGCGAGCCGATGTCGACCAGATCGACGTCGGACGCCTCGACGGCCTTGCGCCAGTCCGTCTCGACGCGCTCGTAGCCCCAGACGTCGGCGAACGCCCGGGCCTTCTCGGCATTGCGCGCGCAGACCAGCTTGAGCACCGGCCGGTGCTCGACCGGGAAGAAATCGCTCAGGCGTTTGTAGGCATTCGAGTGGGCCCGGCCCATGAAGCCGTAGCCGATCATGGCGAAGCGAAGTTCCTTGGCCATGGCGACTTCTCCTCAACCGTATTTCAGGATCAGCTCATCGAGCTTCTTTTTGCACGTAGCCGTCGCCGCCCAGGCGTCGGGCCAGAAGCACAGATCCAGCGTCCACCAGTCGTGCGGCAGCCGCGACGCCTTCACCAGCTCCGGCATGATCTCGTCGAAATCGAGCACGCCGAGACCGAACGGCGGATGGATCAGGTGCAGGTGGAAAATCCTGCCGGAGAGCCGCCGGATGAGTTCAATCTGGCTGGAGAAGACTTCCTTCTCCCCCTCCTGGCGCGCGCCGACGACGCCGACCATCTGGCCGTGGCAGGTGTCGTACAGGATCCCGAAATTGTCTTTGCCCACGGCATCGTGGATGCGCAGGATGTCGCTCGGCTTGTTAAAAGCAAAGCCGGGTTCGAACTCCCAGACCACCGTCTGGCCGTTGTCGGCGGCGATGTCGCAGCACACCTTCCAGGTCCGCACGACGCGGTCCATCGCCGTGTCGTAGTCCACCTCGCGGAGAATGGTCGGCGGCTGGACGGTGTCCACGCGGATCGTGCCGATGCCGAGATCGCGGGCAAACTCGGAGTTCTTCCGAAACTCCGCAATGTACTTCGACTGGTCGTCGGTATTGATCAGCGTTTCGCCCCACAGGTTGGCGGCGATGCCGCTGAATCCGAGGCCGCGCTCGGCCATGCGCGCCTTCAGCTCCTCCCGCTGGGACTTCTCGGGCATGGCGCCGGGCCAGTTTTCGTCCGGGCCGGCCGGGTTGCCCGGGTTCGGGTGCGGGGGGAAGGCGCCGAGTTCGACGCCGTCGAAGCCGAGCTCTTTCAGCTTGTCGCAGACCGTATCGAAGTCGATGGGATGACTGGCATAGGGGCCGATCGTATACGCCCAGGAACCGATGGATGTGCGCTTGCTCATAGGGAATCCTCCATAGGGCTCTGCCCAGCTTACCTCAACCGCGCCGCGCGCGAGGGCCGGTAGAGGACCACCACGCTGCGCGGCGCCACCGGGCAGATCAGGCTGCCGGCCGGGCGTTCGGCGCCCGGCTCAGCGATATCTTCCGGGCTGGGCCGGCTCGTGTCCACCACGAGCCGCCATTCGCCGGACGAGCCTTCCTGCACCTCGAAGACGCGCGGCTCCCAATGAGCGTTGATCATCACGTACAGATCGCCGTCGCCCAGGCGCGCGCCGTCCAGATAGTAGGCGAAACTGCGCGACTCCGGCGAAAAGTCGACGTGGCGCCCGAGGCCGTACCAGCGCACGTCCTCGCGCCAGAAACGGCTCCGCGCGATCGACGGATGCGCCTTGCGGAAGGCGATCATCAGCTTGAAAAACCGGAACATGTCGCGGTTCTGCTCGAGCCGCTCCCAGTCCAGCCACGTCGTCTCGTTGTCCTGGTTGTAAGGGTTGTTGTTGCCTTTCTGCGTGTGGAGGAACTCGTCGCCGGCGCAGAACATCGGCGTTCCGTTGGCGAGCATCAGCAGGCAGAAGAAATTCTTGATCTGCCGGCGGCGGAGCGCCAGGACCTCGGCCGGAGCCCCTTCGTCGCCCTCCCAGCCGCAGTTCCAGCTCCGGTTGTCGTCCGTGCCGTCCTGGTTGTTGTGTCCGTTGGCTTCGTTGTGCTTGCGGTTGTAGCAGACCAGGTCATAGAGACAGAAGCCGTCGTGCGAAGTGACGAAGTTCAGGCTCTGCACGGGCCGGTAGGCATCGGCCACCGTGTCCGGGAACAGATCGTCGCTTCCATACAGGCGCTGCATCATGGCGCCGACTTTGCCCGGCTCGCCCCGGACAAAGTCCCGGATATCGTCGCGAAACTTGCCGTTCCACTGCTGCCAGTTGATGCCGGGGAAGGCGCGGCCGAGCAGGTAGGAATTGATGTCCCAGGCTTCAGCGATCAGCCGGGAACCGGTGCGCGCCGCCAGAAAGCCGATTTCAGTAATCAGCGGCGGATTGTCCAGATTCAGCGTGCCGTCGGAGTTGCGCGTCATGATCGAGGCCAGATCGAAACGGAACCCGTCGACGTGCATGCTGTCGGCCCAAAAGCGCAGGCTCTCCAGCACGAGCGCCCGCACCGCCGGATGGTCGCAGCGGAGTGTGTTGCCGCAGCCGGTGTGGTTCCGGTAGCGGCGCCGGTCGGGCGACAGCAGGTAGTAGGACCGGTTGTCGATGCCGCGGAAGCTGTAGGTGGGTCCGGTCTCGTCGCCCTCGCAGGTGTGGTTGTAGACCACGTCCAGCCAGACTTCGATGCCCGCCTTGTGGAACGCCTTGACCATCTCGCGGAACTCGCGCACCGGCTCGCCGTTGCCGTAGGCCTTGTGCGGCGCAAAGAAGTTCAGCGTCATGTAGCCCCAGTAGTTGCCCTCCTGCGGGTCGAACTGGTGCACCGGCAGCAGATCGACGGCCGTGACGCCGAGCTCTTTCAGATACGGGATCTTTTCCATGAGCCCGGCGAAGGTGCCGCGCTTTTCGGGGCTCACGCCCGAATTGGCGCGCGCGGTGAATCCCTTCACGTGCAGCTCGTAGACCACCAGGTCGTGCGCGTGCCGCGGCCGCGGTTCCTCGCCCCAGTCGAAGGTGCCGTCTCCCTTGAGCAGCAGTCCCAGGGGCGCCTTGCCGTCGTTGCGCCCGGGACGCCGGGCGGCCTCGCGGTCAAAGGTGGGAGGGAAGTAGACGCTCCGGGCGAACGGATCGAGGAGAATCTTGGCCGGATCGAAGCGATGGCCGGCATCGGGGTCCTCCGGACCCTCGACGCGGTAGGCGTATAGCGTAGCGCCGTTGAGCTCCGACTCCGGAACCCAGCAGTGCCACGTGCGGCCGGATTTGTGCCGGCGCGGATCCAGGCGGATTTCGCGCACGGGCGTGGCGGGATCTTCTTCGCGGTAAAAAAGCAGCGTCACCGCCGTGGCATATTTCGAGAAAAGCGCGAAGTTGAAGGCCCGATGCTGTTCGACCCACGTCGCCCCCAGCGGCGCCGGCGCGCCCTCCGTGCGGTCCCATTCGTCGAAGGGAAGCGGTCTGGTGATCTGTGCGAGCATCGTCGGTTGCGGCGATCCGGGCAGAACGCCCATTATAAGAGTCGGCCCGGATTAGCAAAAGATCCACGATAATGGCCGTTGGCGGATGAGTGACGGGCCGGTGATCATCCTCGGTTGCGGCTACACGGGCAGGCGCGTCGCCGAGCGGCTGCTCGAGCGGCACATCGCTGTGCTGTGCACGACGAGGACCCCTGCGAAGCTCGAGGACCTCGCCCGGAGAGGCGCCTCCGTGCTCCGCCTCGAGGTGCTCGAGCCGGCGACTCTCGCCGAGGTGGGCCGGCGCGTTCCGGCCGGCGCGCGCGTGCTCCATTCGATTCCGGTGATCGACTCCGAACGCGGCCCCTTCGATCCCACGCCCCTGCTGCTCGAAGCGCTCGGGGGGAGCATCCGGCGGCTGGTTTACTTGTCCACCACCGGCGTCTATGGCGCGGCCGCCGCCGTCGACGAAACGACCCCGCCGGCGCCGCTCGGCGAGCGCGAGCAGCTCCGCCTGGAGGCCGAGCGGGCCGTCGGCGGCGGAGACTGGTCCTGGCTGGTGCTGCGTCCGGCGGCCATCTACGGACCCGGGCGCGGCGTGCACGAATCGATCCGCGCGGGCCGCTATCGTCTGCCAGGCGCCGGGGACAACCTGGTCAGCCGTATCCACGTCGAAGACCTGGCGGCCGTCGCGGAAGCGGCCCTCGACTCGGATCTGACGGGCGCTTATCCGGTGGCCGATCTAGAGCCGTGTACCGCTCGCGAGATGGCTGAGTTCTGCGCCCGGCTTCTGGGTCTGCCGCTGCCCGGCTCGGTGAATCCGCAGGCGGTTCATCGAAGCCGGCAGGTCAGCCGGCGCGTCGACGGCAGAGCCATCTTGCGCCTGCTGGGCCTGCGGCTGCGGTATCCCTCATACCGGACCGGCGTGCCTGCGGCGCTGGCCGCTGCGGACTCTCGGCGCGAAGCTGGTTAAGGCCACGCTCGCCAGCAGGAGCGCCGCGGCCAGAGCGAGGACGGGAGGCGCCAGGCGGAGACTCAGCGGTAGCGCCGCCAGTGGCGGCATCGCATCACTGGGAACGAGAGCCAACAGGTAGGCCGCCATCGACAACAGCGTTACGGCCCGGGCGCGCTCCCACCAGCTTTCGCTCCATCCCCAGCGGCGCTCGCTGCGGTGGACTTGCCGGGCGAGCCGGATCCAGAAGCGCACGAGGGCGGCGAGGCCGACGGTGGAAACACCGAGCAGCAACATCGCCCAGTCG
>JBBIMZ010000343.1:0-4828 GCA_037444135.1 Solibacteraceae bacterium | reverse complement strand
ACACAATGGCGTCCACGGATCGAAAGCGCCCGGCTGTACCGCGCCCCGCCGGGCCGCGTCAGCCGGGCTCGGCGGCTACGACCCGAAGCTGCCCCGGTAGAGGTCATCCCGGCCGCGCAGAAACCGCCCGGGGCCGAGCACCGCGGCCACGTTCAGCTGCGCGTCGGTCTGCATGGGGCCCGCCGGCCTCTCCCGCTCATGAGTCCGAAACGCTTCATTGTAACAATGCCCGGGAGAGCGCCCGCCGGGCGCTATGCTACGCTAAATACTTCCGCCTGCAACACGATCCATGCAAGCGAGCGAGATTTTCCGAGCGCTGGGACCGGAGCAGTTCGCCCGGCTGGTCCGGTCGATCTCCATCGGCAAGCTCCGCACCTACCAGCTCTACGAGGCGCTCAAGGCCCGGGCGCACCTGCCGAAGCTGAACGTCGAAGGTCTTCGGCGCGTGACGCCGCGCTTTTGGGAGCGGATCGCCGGCGGCGACGAGGCCCTGGCGGCCGACTTGGCTCAGGCGGTGCTCGTCTCTCACCTGCCCATGATCATCGAGGTGCTCGACTTCTTGGGCGTGCCGCACCGGGACGGCTTCTTTGAGAAAGATCTGGACGCCAGTCAACTGCTGACGGAGGGTTGGCGGCAGCGCGCCTACGAGCGCTTCCGCGGCCGTTACAGCGAAGCGGCCCTCGTCTTTTACTTGAATCACCTGGCGATGGAGTTGACCCAAGCGGACCAGCTGTTCTCGCCGGCAGGAGCTGGACAGGCGTGATCGAGGCTGAGCTCAATCAGGTGGCGGCGAGCGCCCTCGAGCGGATCCGCTCCGCCGAGACGCCGGAGCAGCTCGAGGCGGTCCGCGTCGAGGTGCTCGGCCGCAAGGGCTTTCTGGCGCGCGTGAGCAAGCAGTTGGGCGCGCTCGCGCCGGAGGAACGCGCGCGCATCGGCAAGCTTCTGAACGCGGCCAAAGAGCAGCTCGAGCAGGCCTTCACGGCGCGGCAGGAAACGTTCGCCCGCGAGGCGCTCGAGCGCCGCCTCGAGGCCGAGTGGTTCGATTTGACGCTCCCGGCGCCCGGTCCCCGCCCGGGAAGCCTGCATCCGGTCACGCAGGTGCAGCGGGAAATCGAGGAGCTGTTTCTCTCGATGGGCTTTACCGTCCTCAGCGGGCCGGAGGTGGAGACCGAGTACAACAACTTCGACGCGCTGAACATTCCGCCGGACCATCCGGCGCGCGACGTCCAGGATACGTTCTGGGTCGAGGGCGGCCACCTGCTGCGGACGCACACCTCGCCGGTGCAGGTGCGCGGCATGGAGCGGCTCGGACCGCCGCTGAGGATGATCGCCCCTGGGCGCGTCTTCCGCAACGAGGAAGTGGACGCCTCGCACGAGCACACCTTCTATCAGCTCGAAGGGATGATGGTCGACCGCGACGTGTCCGTCGCCCACCTGGTCTATTTCATGAAAACGATGCTCAGCGCCGTCTTTCACCGCGACGTTACGGTGCGCCTGCGGCCCGGCTACTTTCCGTTCGTCGAGCCGGGCTTCGAGCTGGACATTCTGTGTCTGATATGCGGCGGCCGGGGCTGCGCCGTCTGCAAGTACAACGGCTGGCTCGAACAGCTCGGCTGCGGTCTGGTGCATCCGAACGTGCTCCGTATGAGCGGCATCGACCCGGACGAGTGGAACGGCTTCGCCTTCGGCCTGGGCCTGACGCGGCTGGTGATGATGCGCTACGGCATCGACGACGTGCGCCTGCTGCAAAGCGGCGATCTGCGATTCTTGAGGCAGTTCTAGCCCCCACAAGCCGATGAAGTTCTCCTACAACTGGATCTGTGAACTCGTCGACGGCGTCTCGGTCGGCGCCAGAGAGCTCGGTCACCTGATCACGATGAAGACGGCCGAGTGCGAGAGCGTGGAGGAGTACGGGGCGCACCTGGCCGAAGTCTGCGCGGCCCGCGTGCTGGCGGCCGAACCGATCGCCGGAACGCGGAATCGGAAGGTGCTCGTCGAGACCGGCCGCTACGGGCGCAAGACGGTGGTCTGCGGGGCGCCGAACTGCCGCGAGGGGCTCGTCGCGGCCTACGTGCCCGCCGGAGTGACGCTGCGCGGCAGCCAGATCCGCACGATCGAGATCGCCGGGGTTCTGAGCGACGGCATGCTCGCCAGCGGCGCCGAGCTCGGCCTCAACCGCGATGCGGCAGGCATTCTCGAACTGGAGGCCGCACCCGGCGATCCGATTCCCGGCTGCCGGCCGGACTTCATCCTCGAAATCGACAACAAGTCGATCACCCACCGGCCGGATCTGTGGGGGCACCTGGGTCTGGCGCGGGAGGTGGCCGCCATTCTCGGCCGGCCGCTGCGCGATCCGGTGCGGCTCGAGCGGCTCCCGCCGGGAGATCCTGACATCGAAGTAGCCATCCTCGACTACGAGCTGTGCCCCCGCTACAGCGCCCTGACGTTCGACAACGTGACGGTGAAGCCCTCGCCGCTCTGGCTGTCCTACCGGCTCGAGGCGATCGGCCTGAACGCGATCAACAACATCGTCGACGTGACCAACTACGTCATGGCGGAGCTGGCCCAGCCCATGCACGCCTTCGACCGGGATGCGCTTCGGGCTAATACGATTTTCATCCGCCCGGCGGCGCCCGGAGAATTCCTGGTGGCGCTCAACGGCGAGACCTACAAGCTGGATCCGGCCACGCTGGTGATCGCCGACGCACGGGGGCCGGTGGCCATCGGCGGCGTCATCGGCGGCCTGGATACCGGCATCGTCGAGGGCACGCACCGGATCGTGCTCGAGAGCGCCAACTTCCACGCCGCGAGCATCCGCAAGACGTCGAGCCGCCTCAAGCTGCGCACCGACGCCTCGATGCGTTTTGAAAAGTCGCAGGACCCCGCGAACACGGTGCGCGGACTGGCGCGCGCGGTCGAGCTGCTCCAGCAGGTCTCGCCCGGCATCCGGCTCGCCGGCGGCCTCGCCGACGCCCGGAAACCGTTGCCGGCGCCGCCGCGCATCCGGCTGGATCTCGATTGGCTGGCCCGCAAACTCGGCCGGGAGGTGGCGCGCGAACAGGTGGTCGCGATCCTTTCGGCGCTCCAGTTCTCCGTCCAGGAGGAGACGCCGCGCGTGCTGTCCGTCGCCGTGCCCAGTTGGCGCGCCACGCGGGACGTCTCGATCCCGGACGATCTGGTCGAGGAGGTCGGGCGGATGCTGGGCTACGATTCGATCACGCCCCGGCCGCCGCTGATCCCCTCGGCGGTCCCGCCGCCGAACCCAGTCCGCTCGTTCCACTACGAGGTGCGGCAGCAACTGGCGGCCCAGGGCTTCACCGAGGTTTACAACTACTCGTTCGTCAGCGAAGAGACCGTGCGCCGCTTCGGCATGGACCCGGCCGAGCATGTGGCGGTGCTCAACCCGATCTCGAGCGACCAGAGCCTGCTCCGCAGGAGCCTCGTCCCCGGCATCTGGAAGAACCTTCAGGACAACAGCCGGCATCTGGACTCGTTCCGGCTGTTCGAAATCGGCTACGAGATTCACAAGCGGGCCGAAGGGCTGCCCGAGGAGATCGACCATCTGGCGGCGGCGGTCTACGAGCGCGAGGGGGACGGCCGCGCCGGCCTGTTCGAACTCAAGCGCGTCGCCGAATGCCTCATGCCCGGAGCGGAGGTTCGCCCGGCGCCCGCCCGCCCGTACGAACATCCGGCCAGAGCCTGGGAGGTGCTCTGGCGCGGCGCGGCGCTGGGACGTCTCTTCGAGCTGCATCCGTCTCTGTGCGAAGGCCGGGGCGCCGTCCTGGACGTCGATCTGGCCGAGATGCGCCGGCTCGGGCCGGTCGAAAAACGCTACCAGCCGCTCCGGCGCTTCCCCTCGAGCGCTTTCGACCTCTCGGTGGTGGCGCCCCTCCAGGAGCTGGCCGGCGAGATCGAGAAGAAGCTCGTGGCGCTGGCCGGCGAAGACCTCGAATCGATCCAGTTTCTCCGGCAGTACTGCGGTCCGCCGCTCCCGGAGGGCAAGCAGAGCCTCTCCTGGCGCCTGCGCGTCAGCGCTCCCGACCGGACGCTCACCGCCGAGGAGGTGGGCGCCATCCGCGCGCGGCTGATCGACGGCCTGAAGGCGGCCGGCTACGAACTGCGCCTGTAGCCGCGGCCGGCGAGAGTTTTAACAGGATAAGAGAGTCTTATTGTAGTAAAATACGGCTGATGCCCCGCTATGCCTCCGCGTCGCTGTCGTGGCTGGCCTTGCTTGCGCTCTCCGCCCCGCAACTCCGCGCCATCCCCGGCTTTGCCCGCAAACACGACGTCAAGTGCTATAACTGCCACACCATCCCGCCGGTCCTGAACAAAACCGGCTACCTGTACAAGCGCTTCGGTTACCGGCTGCTGCCGGACTACGAACCGGGCACGACCCCGCCCCGGCTGGCGGATCTCGACCGCAACCTGCCTTGGCGGCTCACCGACTCGGCAGCCTTCTTCTTCGATCCGAACTTCAGCGTCCGCAAGGAGGGACCCGAAGGCGAGACCGGCGCCTCGCGTTCCAGTTTCGAGACCGAGGAGCTGGAGTTATTCTTCGGAGGCCACCTGCCGCAAACCAACTTCGCGTACTTCATCGAAGCCGACGTCGCCGCCGAGAAGGCCGAGCTGGCTCAGGCGGTGGTGGCGTACGCCGCCGGGCGGGTGAACTCGAGCGTGCTCCTGCGCGCCGGCAAGATGATGCTCCAGGAAGGCGAAGGGACGCGCGCCGCGATGGGCTTCAGCCTCTTTCCCGAGATGCCCCTCCAGCTCGCCCACGCCAGCCCGGTCCGCTTCACGCTCGACCACAAGCCCGTCGGGATCCACGGCG
>JBBIMZ010000342.1:4617-4847 GCA_037444135.1 Solibacteraceae bacterium | reverse complement strand
CTTCGTGCCCGGCCCATTCCGCCGAGCGCGCCATGTTCAGCAACACGAAGTGGATCGGCCCGCCCGCCCCGACATGGTTCACGCTGGCGGCGTGCATGTGAACGAATTCGGCGACGAAAGCCGTCGTCAGCAGATATTGGCGCAGAACCGGGCGCTCGCCGGCGTCGTCCAGCAAGAGGATCTCGTTGCGCGCCGTGTCGGTGTACACGCGCGCCAGAACGACTTTGCCA
>JBBIMZ010000342.1:0-4598 GCA_037444135.1 Solibacteraceae bacterium | reverse complement strand
CCGCCTCGATCTCCTCCTTCCACTTGGCCAGCGGAGGACTCAGCACAACCGCGGCGCTCGGCGCCGGATCCTGGGCCGAAAGCCCCAGCGCCGCCGCGAGCAGCCCCAAGGCCCGGCAGCGTTTCACCACGATCAATGTAGCATGGGAATGAGCATGGCGGAACCAATTGCGCGGCGGCGCTTTCTGGCCCTGGCGGCGGTGCCGGCCGCCTGCCGGCGGCGCAAGGCTGAAGGCTTCGCCGGTTACGCCTTCGTCGCCAACCGCGAAGGCGGCGCCGTGGCCGTCGTCGACCTGGGCGCCTTCGCGGTGGTTCGCCACATCCGGTTGGAGGCCGGTCCGAGCGGCCTGGTCGCGGACCGGAGGCGGAGAGTTGTCTACGCGCTGGCGCCGGCCAGCGGGACGATCTCCGAGATCGGCGCCGACGATCTGGCGCTGCGGCGGCGCCTGTCCTGCCCTGAATCGGCCCTGGCGATGAAACTGGCGCCCGGAGGAGACCGTTTGTGGGTCTTGTGCGGCGGCCCCCACTGCCTCGCCGCCGTGCCCCTCACCGCCGGGTCGGCGGCGGTCCGCATCCCCTTGCCGGCGCGCCCCGTCGACTTCGACCTGTCGCCCGAAGCGTCCCGGGCGGCGGTCAGCCTGGGCGAGGCAGGCGTGGCGGTGGCCGACCTCGACCGAGGCCGGCTCCTGCGGCTCCTAGGCCCCGGAAAATCTTTCGGGCCGATCCTGTTCCGCCGGGACGGACGTCTCGTGCTGGCCGGCAACCCGGCCGAACGCCTGCTCACCTGTCTCGAGCCGGTTGAGGGCCGCACCGTCGTGCATCTGCCCCTGGCGGTCGCCCCGAGGCACTTCGCGCTGAAGGCCGACGGCGGACAACTGTTCATCACCGGCGAGGGCATGGATGCGGTCGTGACCGTCTACCCCTACCGGACCGAGGTCGGCTCGACGACGCTGGCCGGGCGCTCGCCCGGGTTCATCGCCGCCTCCGCCGATCCGGATTATCTGTTCGTCGCCAACCCCGAAACGGGCGACGTCACGGTGCTGGAGATCGAAACCCAGCGGGTGATCGCCGTGGTGGCGGTGGGCCGCGAGCCGGCCTACATCACCATCACGCCGGACAACGAATATGCGCTGGTGCTCAACCGCGCTTCGGGCGACATGGCGGTGATTCGGATTGCGGCCTTGAGCGGCCGCCGGCGAAAGTTCGCGCCGCTGTTCACCATGATCCCGGTCGGCTCGGCTCCGGTCAGCGCAGTGGTGATGCCCGTGTAGGCCGGCCGGGCTCAAGAGAACCGCCGTTCCTCGGCGATTCCGGCCCCCTCGCGGATGACGATCAATCGGTCGGCGCCCACGTTCTCGTACCGCTCGAACCGGCCTCGTGGCCAGCGCACTTCCAGCGTGGCTTGCGTCTCCTTTCCCAGCCCGAAATGCAGCCGCTTGTCGCTCGCCGAGTAAAAGCTCGACTGCGAAAGAACCTCCTGCGTCTGCAGCCGGTCGCCGTAACGGCAGGTGACGCGCGCGCCGATGGCGCTGCGGTTGGACTCGACCCCGATCAGCCGGACCTTCAGCCAGTGATGGCCGCCGCTTACGTCGTTGCGCAGCAGCGACGGCGGCTCGTTCATGTTCATCACCAGAATGTCCACGTCGCCGTCGTTGTCGAAATCCCCGAAGGCGCAGCCGCGGCTCGAGTGTGCGGCGGCCACCCCCGGCCCGCCCTCCTCGAGCAACTGCTCGAATCGTCCATTCCCTAAGTTGCGGTAGATCAAACGCGGGGTCTTGTACTGATAACTGGGGATCCTGGCTTCGAGCTCCGGATACACATTCCCGGTGACGACAAACAGGTCCGGCAGGCCGTCGTTATCCAGGTCCACCATGCCGCAACCCCATCCGACGAAACGCGTCTCGACCGCCAGGCCCGAGCCCACCGTAACATCCTCGAAATAGCCTTTGCCGTCGTTGCGGTACAGGATGCTGGTGTCGTCGGCGAAGTGCGTCTTGAAGATGTCCAGATCCCCGTCGAGGTCGAAGTCGCCGATGCCCAGACCCATGCCCGCCTGCTCCATGCCGTCCTCGCTCAGAGCGGCGCCGCGCTCCAGACCCTCTTCCCGGAACGTTCCGTCGCGGTTGTTCATGAACAGCAGGCTGCTCGTCGAGTCACACGCCACGTAAATGTCCGGCCAGCCGTCCCCGTCGAAGTCGGCCGCCGCGACGGTCATGCCATAGGTCTTTTCGGCGCGCAGGATACCCGCTTCGGCGCTCACGTCCCGGAAAGTCCCGTCCCCGTTGTTGCGAAAGAGCCGGTGATGGCACTTGGGCAGGCCCATCGGCCCGCAATGCACCGGGACGCCCTTCCAGTTACACGTGCCTCTTTCGCCCGGACGCGGCGTCTCCTCCAGGCGGAAGTCGACGTAATGAGAGATGAACAGATCCACGAAGCCGTCCCGATCGTAATCGACGAACGCCGCGCCGGCGCCCCAGCGGGGTTCCGGCGGCTCCAGGCCGGCCTCGGCGGTGACGTCACTGAAGGTTCCGTCTCCGTTGTTCCGGTACAGCACGTTCCGGCCCCAGTAGGTGATGAAGAGATCTTCGAAGCCGTCGTTATCGTAATCGGCCGCAGTGACCGAGTAAGCCCAGCCCGTGCGCGCCAGCCCGGCCGCCTCGGTGACATCGGTAAACGTGCCGTTGCGGTTGTTCCGGTACAGCCGGTTGGTGGTCCCCGGCGGCGCGCCCTCCAGCCGCGACCCGGACAGCAACAGGATGTCGAGCCAGCCGTCGTTGTCGTAATCGAGGAAAGCCACGCCTGGCCCGGCCGTCTCGATGATGTAGTCCTTCCGGTCCACTCCGCCGTAGATGACCGGGGCGCGAAGCCCGGCCGCCTCGGCCACGTCAGTGAGCCGCGAGCGCCACGGAAGTCCGGAAGGCTTACCCCGCGGTTTCGGCCGCACGCCTCGCGAAGCGATGCCTTGGGCCAACAGAGCGAACAGCTCGCGCCGCGTGCAGACCATCGAAACCTTTCAGTATAGGGCCGGCCAGTATAGGGCCGGCAGGTGGCGTATGATATCAGAGACAGCCATGCTCAGAGGGGAACTGGCTCTCTACGGCTCTCTGCTGGCGCTGGCCGCAGCCGCGGCGCCGCCCGCCGCCGACAAAGTCGACTTCACGCGTCACATTCGCCCCATTCTTTCCGACAAGTGCTTCACCTGTCACGGGCCCGACGAGAAGGCACGCCAGGCCAAGCTCCGCCTGGATACGCGCGAGGGCGCCTTCGCCGACCGGGGCGGCTATCAGGTGATCGTTCCTGGAAAGGCCGCCGCCAGCCGGCTCTTCCAGCGGATCACCCACAAGAGCGAGGCGCTGCGCATGCCGCCCAAGGCCGCCGGCGAACGCCTCACGGACAAGGAAATCGATCTGATCCGCCGCTGGATCGACCAGGGCGCCGAGTGGCGCACCCACTGGGCCTACCTGCCGCCGCAACGCCCGCCCTTGCCCGAGGTCCGCGACAAGACTTGGCCCAAGAACCCGATCGACCGCTTTATCCTTGCCGCACTCGAACGCCAAGGGTTGAAACCCTCTCCGGAAGCGGACAAAGCGACGCTGCTCCGCCGCCTCTCGCTGGATCTGACGGGCCTGCCGCCGACGCCCGCCGAAGTGGCCGCATTCCTGGCCGACCGCTCCCCGGACGCCTACGAGCGCCAGGTCGACCGCCTCCTGGCGTCGCCGCATTACGGCGAGCGCATGGCTCTCGAGTGGCTCGACCTGGCCCGGTACGCCGACACCCACGGCTACCACATCGACAGCCACCGGGACATGTGGCCCTGGCGCGACTGGGTCATCGACGCCTTCAACCGCAACATGCCCTATGATCGCTTCACGATCGAGCAGCTGGCCGGGGACCTGCTGCCGAACCCGGCCCGGAGCCAACTGGTCGCCACCGGCTTCAACCGCAACCACATGATCAACTTCGAAGGGGGCGCCATCGAGGAGGAATACCTGGTCGAATACGTCGTCGACCGCGTGGAAGCCACTTCGACCGTGTGGCTGGGCACGACCATGGGATGCGCCCGCTGCCACGACCACAAGTACGACCCGTTCAGCCAGAAGGATTTCTACCGCCTCTTCGCTTTCTTCAACACGATCGACGAAAAAGGCCTCGACGGCCGCACCGGCAACGCGCAACCGGTGCTGCAACTACCCACGCCGGAGCAGGAACAGCAGCTTCAGGCGGTCGTCGCCGAGCTGAAAGCCAAGCAAGCCGCCTTCCCGAAGGAGCAAGCCGCCGCGCTCCAGACAAGCTGGGAAAAGACTCGCCTGGCCTCCATGCCCGCCCCGTCCAGGGAGGGCCTGGTCGCTCACTACGAAATGGAGGGCAGCCCGGTGGACACCTCCGGCGGTTACCACCACGGCCGAAAGGTTCGCGGCGAGATCGTTTACTCGGCCGGACAGGTCGGCCGCGCCGCCGAGTTCAGCGGCGAGGCGCACTTTGAGTTTCCCGGAGCGGGCGATCTGGAGCTGGACCAGCCCTTCACGATTGCCTTCTGGCTGCGCACACCCCGCAAGCCCCCGGCCGCCGTCGCGCCGACCGGCCTCGCTAGGACCGCCG
>JBBIMZ010000341.1:0-4848 GCA_037444135.1 Solibacteraceae bacterium | reverse complement strand
ATCCTCGAGCATCTCCTGCCACTGCGCCAGCCAGCCCACCGTGCGCGGAATGGCGAACAGCACGGTGAACATCGAGGTCGGAAAGTTCATCGCCTGGTAGATGATGCCGGAGTAGAAATCGACGTTGGGATAGAGCTTCCGCTTGATGAAGTACTCGTCCTCCAGGGCGATCCGCTCGAGTTCGATCGCGATGTCGAGCAGCGGGTTTCTTCCGGTGACTTCAAAGACCTCCTCGGCCGTGCGCTTGATGATGCGGGCGCGCGGATCGTAGTTCTTGTAGACGCGGTGGCCGAAGCCCATCAGCCGCCCCTTGCCTTCCTTGATCTGCTTGATGTAGGCCGGGACGTTATTCTTCGAGCCGATCTCAGCCAGCATCCGCAGGACCGCCTCGTTGGCTCCGCCGTGCAGCGGGCCGGACAGGGCGGCTGCGGCCGCCGCCACCGTCACATACGGATCGGCTTCCGAGCTGCCGACGCAGCGCATGGTGTTGGCGCTGCAATTCTGCTCGTGGTCGGCGTGCAGGATGAAGAGAATGCTCAGGGCGCGGGCGAGCACCGGATTGGCGACGTATTTCGGCTCGACCTTCTTCCACAGCATGTTCATGAAGTTGGCCGTGTAATCCAGGTCGTTGTCCGGATACACGTACGGCAGGCCGATGTGATGGCGGTAGGTCCAGGCGGCGATCGTCGGAACTTTGGCGATCAGGCGGTAAATCTCGAGCTTACGCTGCTCAGGATCGCGCACGTGGCGGGCCTCCGGATAGAAGGTGGACAGCGCCGCCACCGAACTGATGAACATCCCCATCGGGTGAGCGTCGTAACGGAAGCCCTCCATCAGTTTCTTGATGTTCTCGTGGACAAGCGTGTGGAGTGTGATGTTGCGTTCCCACTCTTCGAGCTGCTCGCGCGTCGGCAGTTCGCCGTGGATGATCAGGTACGCCACTTCCAGAAACGAGCAATTCTCCGCCAGTTGCTCGATCGGATAGCCGCGATACCAGAGGATGCCGCGTTCGCCGTCGATGAAGGTGATCGCACTGCGGCAGGACGCGGTGTTCATGAAGGCCGGATCGTAGCTCAGCGTGCCGAACTCATCCGGGTGGACTTTGATCTGCCGCAGGTCCATCGCCCGGATGGCGCCATCCTGGACGGGGATGGTGTAGCTGTTCCCAGTACGGTTGTCGATGATCGTGAAAGTGTTCTTGTCGTTCTCCATGGAAGACTCTCCGAACCGGGGAGTCCCGCCGGACTCCCGTCACCAATAAATGAACCTGGAAGCACGCTCGCCGGAGAGGGCGCGATGGCGACCGCAGGTGCAGCCAGGGAAATAAGGACGACGATGCGGCGAACGACCGGTTTCGCTCGAGAAACGCCCGCCCGTGCGGCCCGGCGGCCGGGCGGAACCGGGACGAGCCTCTCCGGCAGCCGACGCTTTCGGAATCTGCCGGTGCCGCTCACGACTCGCCATCCTCCGCCGGCGGCCGAGCGCCTCGCCGAATCCGCTCGATACCGCGGCCTCATTATAGCACTGGGGACTATTGACTCTCAATATCCCGAATAGTATAGTGAGAACGGCGGATGCCGGAGGCGGCGCAGCCCCGGTCGCTGCTATCATAAACTCCGGATTCCGAGCCCGCCGGCGGCTCGGCGGCGGATTCGACTTGCGGCAGCGCGCCGCTCGCGCGGCGCGCTGCCCGGAGGAAACATGGAGACATACAACAACATTCCTGTCCCAGCGGACGGCGAACCGATCGAGGTGCGCAACGGCAAGTTCGTCGTTCCCGATCATCCCATCATCGTTTTCATCGAAGGCGACGGCACCGGACGAGACATCTGGCGCGCCGCTTACGCCGTCTTCAACGCGGCCGTCGAAAAGGCGTACGGCGGCCGGCGCCGCGTCGCCTGGCTGGAGGTCTTCGCCGGCGAGAAGGCGTTCCAGAAGTTCAACACCTGGCTGCCCGACGACACCCTGGCGGCGATCAAGCGCTTCCGCGTCGCCATCAAGGGGCCGCTGACCACGCCGGTCGGCGGCGGCTTCCGCAGCCTCAACGTGACGCTGCGGCAGTTGCTCGACCTGTACGTGTGCCTCCGGCCGGTCCGTTACTACCCCGGCGTGCCGTCGCCGATGAAACACCCCGAAAAACTCGACGTCGTCATCTTCCGCGAAAACACCGAGGACGTCTATGCCGGCATCGAGTGGCGGCAAGGCACCCCCGAAGCTCTCAAAGTGATCGAGTTCCTGAACCGCGAGATGGGGCGCAACATCCGCCTCGATTCCGGCATCGGCGTCAAGCCGGTGAGCATGACGGGCTCCAAGCGCCTCGTCCGCCGCGCCATTCAGTACGCCCTCGAAAACGGGCGGCGGAGCGTCACCTTGATGCACAAGGGCAACATCATGAAGTTCACCGAAGGCGCCTTCCGCGACTGGGGCTATGAAGTGGCGCGGGAGGAATTCGGCGACGTGATCGTCGCCGAAGCCGACCTGACCGGACCGCCGCCCGAGGGCAAGATCGTCATCAAGGACCGCATCGCCGACTCGATGTTCCAGCAGGTGCTGTTGCGGCCCGACGAATACGATGTGATCGCCACGACGAACCTGAACGGCGACTACATCTCCGACGCCTGCGCCGCTCAGGTGGGCGGCCTCGGCATGGCCCCCGGCGGCAACATCGGCGACGAGCATGCCGTCTTCGAAGCCACGCACGGCACGGCGCCCAAGTACGCCGATCAGGACGTGGTCAACCCCTCGAGCGTCATCCTTTCGGGCGCGATGATGTTCCGTTTTCTGGGCTGGCGCGAGGCCTCGGATTTGATCGAGGCCGGCATCACTGAAACCATCCGGCAGAAGCGCGTCACCTACGACCTGCACCGCCAGATGGAGGGAGCCACCAAAGTCAAGACCAGCGAGTTTGCCGCGGCCATCATCGAGAACATGGCCGTCTCCGCGGCGGCCTCCTGAGCGGCACCAGAGTAAGGAGAAAGACAGATGAGAAAGAAGATCACGGTCATCGGCGCCGGCAACGTCGGCGCCAGTTGTGCGACGCGCCTGGCCGACAAGGAACTGGGTGACGTCGTCCTCGTCGACATCCTCGAAGGCATCCCCACCGGCAAGGGGCTCGACATCCGGCAGTCCTGCCCCGTGGAGGGCTCCGACGTCAAGGTCGTCGGCACCAACGACTACAAGGACACCGCCGGCTCCGACATCGTCGTGGTGACGGCCGGCTTTCCCCGCAAGCCCGGCATGAGCCGCGACGATCTGCTGTGGAAGAACTACGAGATTGTCGAATCCACGGTGCGCCAGGCGGTCGAATATTCGCCGAACGCGATCCTGATCCTGGTCACCAACCCGCTCGATGCGATGTGCCATGTGGCCTTGAAAGTCAGCGGTTTCCCCAAGCACCGGGTCATGGGCATGGCCGGGATTCTCGACACGGCGCGCTTCCGCGCCTTCCTGGCCGAAGCGCTCGATGTCTCCGTCGAAAGCGTCGTCGCTTTCGTTCTCGGCGGCCACGGCGACACGATGGTGCCGCTGGTGCGCTATACGAGTGTGGCCGGCATCCCGGTCACCGACCTGCTCGACCAGGCGACGCTGGAGCAGATCGTCGAGCGGACGCGCTTCGGCGGCGGCGAAATCGTCAAGTACCTGAAGACCGGCAGCGCCTACTACGCCCCGTCGGCCGCCACGGTCGAGATGGTCGAGTCCATCCTCAAGGACAAGAAGAAGGTGCTGCCCTGCTCGGTGCTGCTCGAGGGCGAGTACGGCATCCACGGCCTGTTTGTCGGCGTGCCGGTGAAGCTGGGCGCCGCCGGCGTCGAGAAGATCTACGAGATCAAGCTCAGCGAGGAGGAGCTGGCGGCGTTGCGCAAGAGCGCGGCGGCCGTCCAGGAGCTTGTCGACGTGATGCGGCCGAAGCTGGAGGCAGTCGGCGCTTGAACTCCCGGCGAGGCGTAACACAGCGCCCGCGGCCGTCGTCGTTGATGTATTAAGATCGGCCGAGGAATCCGCAAGGAGAGTCCATTCGTGTCTGCGAACAGAATTCTTGCCGTCGCTCTGGCGGCGCTGCTGGCCGCGCCGGCGCCGGCCCAGCAGGGGGTGCGCGTCGAGCCGGGCACGCCGCAGCAGGCGCCGGCCGCCGCTCCGCCGCCAGGCCCGTCCGCGTTGAAAATCGTCGTTCTGGAGGGCGAAGGCGCCCGGAACGAAATCCGCTCGGGAATCGCCGTCGCTCCGCGCGTTCAGGTCCTCGACGAAGCCGGCAAGCCGGTTCGTGACGCCGAGGTCGTCTTCCGGCTGCCGATGGAGGGCCCCGGCGGCGTCTTCCACGGCTGGGTGAAAACACAAACCGTGCGCACGGGCGAGGACGGCGTGGCCGCCGCCACCGGTTACGCGCCCAACGACATCGAAGGGCGCTTCAACATCCGCGTCACCGCACGCGCCGGCTCTCTGGAGGCTTCGGCCGTGATCGCGCAGAGCAACGTGCGCGGCCTGCGGGTCTCCGGCGCCGGCCACAAGAAGTGGTGGATTCTGGCGGCAGTCGGCGCCGGAGTGGGCGCCGTCATCGGAGCGGCCGCCGCCGGCGACGGCGCGGGGGGCATCTCCGCCGTCACTCCTGTGACGATCACGCCCGGCGCCGTCACGGTCTCGGGTCCCAGGTAGGAGCCGGCGCCATGCGAAAATCCCCCTGGATCGGAACTCTGTTTCTTGCCGCGGCCGGATTGCAGGGCGACTCCGGCTTCGTCGGCGGCCTGGTCTCGGGCGTGGTTTTCGACGCCCCGAACCGAAGCCTGCGGCCGATTCTCGGCATGCCGGGGGCCGCTTATCTGGGCGCGCCGACCGCGCGGGGCTTCGACGCGG
>JBBIMZ010000340.1:0-4850 GCA_037444135.1 Solibacteraceae bacterium | reverse complement strand
TGCCGGTGGCGAAGGTGACGTAGCCGCTTTCGCGCAGCAGCTCCGGCAGGAGCTTGACGCCCTCCAGGTTGTTGGGCACCCGAAAGTAGGCGCACCCGGTGTTGACCATGGCGCGGCTGGGAATACAAACGGCGCCCACATTCGAGCCGAGGTTGTAGTTGGCGCGGAAGGAAAGTCCCCGCTCGACCAGCCGGTCCAAATGCGGCGTCCGGATGTGCCGGTTGCCCCAGGCGGCGATCGTGTCGGCGCGCTGGTCGTCCGCGAACAGGAAGAGGAAATTCGGCCGGTTGTCCGGCTGAGGGCGGCACGCCGCCAGCGCCGCCGTCACCGCCAGCAGAACAAGTCCTCGTGCGGACATACCGCCGAGTATATCGCTATAATGCCCTTCTCATGACTCTCGATGAGCTGCGACGCGAGGTGCTCGAGGCCAACCGCGAACTCGTCCGCCGGGGGCTGGTCCTCTACACCTTCGGCAACGCCAGCGGCTTGTGGCTCCGGCAGGGCCTGGTGGTCATCAAGCCCAGCGGCGTCCCCTTCGAGGAGCTGACGGAGGAACAGATGGTGGTCACCGACCTGGACGGCCGCGTCGTCGAAGGCCGCCTCCGCCCCTCTTCGGATCTGGCGACCCATCTGGAGATCTACCGCGCCTTCGGCGCCGGCGGCGTCGTCCACACGCATTCCACGTACGCCACCGCCTGGGCGCAGGCCGGCCGCGAAATCCCCTGCTACGGCACTACTCAGGCCGATTACTGCCGCGGCCCGGTCCCCGTTACGGCGCCGCTCGAGGCCACCGAGATCTCCGGCGATTACGAGCGCAACACCGGCCGCACCATCGTGCGGCGCTTCAGCGGCCTCAATCCGCGCGAAGCGCCTTGGGTGCTCGTTCACGGGCACGGTCCGTTCACCTGGGGCGCCACGCCGCGCGAAGCGCTCTTTCACGCCGTGATCCTGGAGGAAGTGGCGCGCCTGGCCTGGCTCACGGTGAGCCTGAATCCGGCCGCCGAGCCCCTGCCGCAGGTCCACATCGACCGGCACTTTCTGCGCAAACACGGCCCGCAAGCCAGCTACGGCCAGCCCAAAGATTGAATCGGCTCAGTGGGGCTGAAGAAGGCGACCGTCAGGCGCGGGACGGGCTCACCGCATCCATTGAACCGCCATGTCTTCGGTCGGCACGCGGATGGATTTTTCCCAGGGATGCGCTTTGCCCGCACAGCCGGGCGTCCCGCAGGTGTAACGGTCGTCCCCGAAAAAGAACACCACCGTGTTGGGCGACGGAAATTTCTTCGCGGCCTGCCATGGCGTGTGCGGCGCATTGTAGGCCAGCCACAGAAGAAATGGTTGCCCGGCGCCCGCGACGTAATTCAGCGCCGCGTCCGTCAGCAGGTCCGTAATGTGCCCGGGCACGGTCTCCTCGGTTCCCTGGACCGGCGCCGGTTGCGGCCCGCGCGGCCCTTCTAAAAGTCCGAGAAATTCTCTCCGGCTGAATGCGCTCATTCAATTTCCGGTAAAGCTCGGCTTCCCACCCGAGTCACCAAAAATAGGTGTAGAAGGCCACGATCACGCTCAGGATGATCGCGGTGTGAATCACGTCCCAGCGATTCCAGCTCGCGCGGGTCTCGGCGCGCTGCTCGGGCGTCGACGAGCCGAGCGTCAGCCCGACGATCTTCTCGGGCTTCGGCTTCTCCGTCACCAGACTCACCACCACGATCACGGCGATGGTCGCCAGAAACAGCAGGATGCAGTAGTGCAGCCAGTTCATCGCCGCCAGCCGGTACAGCCATCCTTGCGGGTCCAGGCGCTCGCTGAAGACATCGAGCGCCAGCCGGAACATGCCCAGGATGAAGCCGAAGACCAGCCCGGCGGTGCCCGCGGCGCTGGTGACCCGCGTCGAAAACACCCCGAGCAGAAACACGGCGGCGATTCCCGGCGCGATCTGACTCTGGACGTTTTGCAGGTATTCGTAAAGCACGCTCGCAATCGAGCGCATCAAGGGAATCCAGACGATGCCCAGCACAACCACGGTGGCCGTAGCCATCCGACCGACATAGACCAGATGGCGTTCGCTCGAAGCCGGCCGCAACCGCTTGTAGAAGTCCACCGTGAACAGCGTGGCCGAAGAGTTGAACAGCCAAGCGAGCGAACTCATCTGGGCCGCCACGAGTCCGCCCACGACGACGCCGCGCAGCCCCGCCGGCAGGAGCGCCGACACCAGAGCCGGGAAGGCCTCATCCGAACTCCGAAGCTGCAGCTGCCCCTTCTGAACCATCGCGTAGGCGATCATGCCCGGCACCAGGAAGATGAAGACCGGCAGCAGCTTCATGTAGGCCGCGAAGATCGCGCCCCGCCGGGCGTGCGTCTGGTTCTTGGCCGACAGCGTCCGTTGCACGATGTACTGGTCCGTGCACCAGTACCAGAAGCCGATGATGGCCGAACCGAGCAGCACGCCGGTCCAGGGGAACTGCGGGTCGCTGGCCGGACGGATCAGATGGATCTTGTCACCGGCGATGCGAGCCACCTCGCCCCAGCCGCCCACTCTGGCCAGCCCCGAGATCAGGATCACCACCGAGCCGATGATCAGCACCGGCGCCTGGAGCACCGACGTGTAGAGCACGGCCTTCATTCCGCCGAAGATGGTGAACAGCCCGGTGATGACCACCAGCCCCACGGCGCTGATCCAGAAAAAGTCGATCCCCATCCACTGGTCGATTCCGAGCACTGTCTTGAAGACCACGCCGCCGGCGTAAACGGTCACCGCCACCTTAGTCAACACGTAACTGACGAGCGAGATCAACGAGAGGAACCAGCGCGCACCGGGCGAATAGCGCCGCTCGAGGAACTCCGGCATGGTGAAGACGCGGCTGCGCGCGTAGAAGGGGACAAAGACCCAACCGAGCACCAGGATCAGCCAGGCGTGCATCTCCCAGTGCGCCATCGCCATTCCGCTCTCGTAACCCGTGCCGGCGAGCCCCACCAAGTGTTCCGAGCCGATGTTGGAGGCGAAAATGGAGGCTCCTACGGCGACCCAGCCGGCGTTGCGTCCGGCCAAAAAGTAATCCTGCGTGTCCTCCTCTTTCTGCTTCAGCACCCAGACGACGATCGCCACGAGCAGCCCGAAGAAGACCGCCAGCACCAGCCAGTCCAGCCAACCGAATCCGATCATGCGCTACCTGCTCTCCTGAAAACGCCGCACTCCGGCCGCGAATAACTCACCGATTGTACACGCGCGGGCCCGCTCACGGCAGCGCGGCGAGCGTCCGCTCGATCGATTCCGGACTCACGTAGAAGTGCGGGGACAGCCGCACCCAGCCCTGCCGCGGTGCGGCGAAGACGGCCTGTCCGCGCAGCAAGCGGACCACGTCGCGGCTGTCCAGGCCCTCCTTGCGGATCGAGACAATCCCCGAACGGCGCTCCGGGTCGGCCGGCCCCAGCACTTCGTATCCCTTCGCCCCGGCTCCTTCCGCCAGCCGCGCCGTCAAGGAGAGCACGGCGTCCCGGATCGCCTCGACGCCAACTTCGAGCAAGAACTCGATGGCCGCCCGGAGCCCGAAACAGCCGATCGTGTTCAGCGTCCCGCACTCGTAACGGCCCGCGTCGGGCCGCAGCGTCATGTCCCGCGACGCATAGTCGGCATAGTGCGCCACGTTGGTCCAGCCGAACTCGACCGGCTCGATCGCGTCCTGGATCTCACGCCGGACGTAGAGGATGCCGCAGCCTTCCGGCCCCAGCAGCCACTTGTGCCCGTCGGCAGCCAGGGCGTCGATTCGGGCGCGCCGCACGTCGACGGGAAACACGCCCAGACCCTGAATGGCGTCCACGAAGAACAGGCAGCCGTGGCGGTGACAGATCTCTCCGATCGCCTCCAGATCGACGCGGTAGCCGCTGAGGTAGTTTACGTGGCTGATGGCCAGCAGCCTGGAGCCGCGGCAGGCCGCGTCGACCGCCTCGAGGGGATCGGCCAGCGAGAGCCAGCAGACCTGAACGCCGCGCCTTTGCAGCCGCACCCAGGGAAAATAGTTCGCCGGAAACTCCTCGCGAAACGCCACCACCCGGTCGCCTGGCCGCCAGTCCAACCCGTTGGCGACGGTCGCGATGCCTTCAGACGTGTTTTTTACAATTGCAATCTCGGCGGCCGACGCTCCGATGAGGCGGGCCGCCGCCTGGCGCAGCGCGGCATACGTCTCCAGCCACGCCCCGTAGTGGAACGACCCGCAGGCGCAGGCCTCATCCGCCCATGCTTTCATCGCCTCGGCGGCGCGCTTCACCAGGGGCGCCACCGCCGCATGGTTCAGGTAGATCAGCCTCTCGGTGACCGGAAACTGGTCGCCGTAGCGCTTCCACAGCGGCGTCGTCTCTGTCGGGTAACCCATCTTCTCCACTCTACGTTCAATTGGGTAGAGGTTCGGGCATATAATGAAATTGAGGCGCGGTCCTCGAGAAGGAGCCGTCATGGGGCGTTTCCGTCGTAATGTGGCTTTGCTGGCGGCCTTGCTGCTGCTGCCGGCTGGGGTGGCCGCCAAAGACAAGAAAAAGGATCCCGACGAGATCGGCAACCGGGACGTCGGCAAGGGCGTCAACTTCTACTCGCTCGAGCGCGAGATCGCGCTCGGCAAGAGCTATGCCCAGGAGATCGAACGCCAGGCCAAGATGGTCGACGATCCAGTTATCACCGAGTACGTCAACCGTGTAGGCCAGAACATCGTTCGTAACTCCGATGTCAAAATCCCGGTGTCCATCAAGGTGATCGATAGCGACGAGGTGAACGCTTTCGCCTTGCCTGGCGGCTTTTTCTTCGTCAACACCGGCCTGCTGTTGAAAGCGGAGACGGAGGCCGAACTGGCCGGCGTCATGGC
>JBBIMZ010000339.1:0-4856 GCA_037444135.1 Solibacteraceae bacterium | reverse complement strand
CGGCATCCACACCCATCGCCGCGGCGTAAAACAGCGGGATCCAGACTTTGGGAACCACGGCGGCGTGTTCGAAGTGATAGGCGATGAGCGCAAAATCTGCATAACCGGCCGCCACCAGGGCCACAGCCGCCAGATACACCCAGTAGGGACGCGGAAATCCGGTCCGCTCCGGCAGCGCCCCCGCCGGTTCCAGGTCCTGTGGCCGCCGGTAGAGGGACCGGGCGACCAGCAGGACGGCGATCGCCAGAACGGCCGGAACGAGGAGCACCGCGAAGCCGGCGCGGTAGCTGCCGCGAAACCGGAGCACCCCGGCCACGATCAACGGGCCGGCGAAGGCGCCGATCTGATCGAGCGCCTCATGCAGGCCGAAGGCCCAGCCGGCGCCCAGACGGCGGGTGGCGTGAGAGAGCATGGCGTCGCGGGCGGGAGTCCGGATCGCTTTGCCCACGCGTTCGGCGATCAACAGACCGGCGGCGGTCTCCCAGCGGCCCGCCAGCGCCAAGAGCGGAACCGCCGCCAAATTGACGGCGTATCCGAGCACCGTGATCGTCCAGTAGCGGCGCGTGCGGTCGCTGAGCAAACCGGAGACGAGTCGGAGACCGTAGCCGATCAGTTCGCCGGCGCCGGCGACGATGCCGACAGCGGTTCCGCTGGCGCCGAGCGTGGCCAGGAACGGTCCGGTGATGCTCCGGGCGCCCTCGTAGGTGGTGTCCGCCAGCAGGCTGACGACGCCCAGCAGGACGACAAAGCCCAGCGCCTTCTCGGGCGAAACCACCGCCATGGCCGCCCGCTCACTCGCCCGGGGTCACGGGGAGCATCTCGGCGGGCGTCCCTTCGACCTCGAGATAGCGCACGTCGAGCAGGCGCTCGAGCTGGAGGTTGCCCATCGCCGTCAGCAGGTTCTGCCTGACGGTGGGGTATTCCTTCTCCAGTTCGGCAAGCAGCCCGCGGATCTTGCGGCGGACCGTGCCCGTCTTTTGCGAGCAAGCGCAAGGCACCAGTGGAGCGCCGGCGGCGGTGGCGAAGGCGGCCGTCATCTCTTCGGTGACAAAAACCAGGGGGCGGATCAAGCGGAACTGCCGGTCGCGCGACCAGGTGACGGCGGGCAGCGCGCTCAGCTTGCCGGTAAAGAGCGCGTTGCGCAGAAAGGCTTCGCAGAAATCATCCGCAGTATGGCCGAAGGCGATGACATTGGCGTCCAGGCCGCCGGCGATTTCGTAGACGGCGCGCCGGCGGTAACGGCTGCATAGATCGCAGCCGTGGTCCGGTTGCTCCCGCAGAAGGCGGAACGAGGGGATATCATGGTAGTAGGTCCAGGGAATCGATTTCGCCTCGAGGTAAGCTCGCAGGGCCTCGACGGGCCGCAGAAATTTGCCTTGTTCGATGGTGAAGGCGGAAAGGGAAAACTCGATGGGCGCCTTTTGCCGGAGAGCGCACAGCGCCTCCAGCAACGTCAGTGAATCCTTTCCTCCTGAGAGGGCGACGGCCACGCGATCGCCGTCGCGAATCATGCGGAAGCGGCCGATCGCCTCTCCGACCCGTTTGACAACAGCTTTCGTAACGTCCAAACATTCAATATTATACGGGAGCGGCCGGGCCTGCTTGCCCGACTTCCATGCCCGCCAATCTTTCACCGGCGCGCCTCAGAGCATTTGAGATCCTCCGCCTAGTCGAAGGCGGCGGCTATGCCTCCGATCTGTTGCGCAGCCGCACGGCCCAACTGGAGAGCCGCGACGCCGCCCTTGCGTCTGAGCTGGTTTTCGGGGTTCTTCGCTACCAGGCGCAGCTGGATTTTCTGATCGAGCATTTTTCGGGCAAAGCGGCGGCGAGACTGGACCGCGAAGTCCGGCTGGTGCTGCGCCTGGGGATTTACCAACTTCGCTATCTGGACCGCATTCCGGCGCACGCGGCCGTCTCCGAGGCGGTCGAGCTCACCCGGCGCGCCCATAAGCGCTCGGCCGTCGGCTTCGTGAATTCGGTGCTGCGCAAGGTGGATCGCGAGCCGGTGGCCTGGCCGAGCCGGGCCGTGGAACTGTCGGCGCCCGAGTGGTTGCTCGAAAACTGGACGCGCCAGTTCGGCGCCGAAGCCGCCGCTACGATCGCCCGAGCGTTCTTGAAGCCCCCGGAGCGCTACGTGCGCGTGCCGGAGAGCCGGCGTGAGGAGGCCGCCGCGCCGGGCCAGGAGCCGACCGAAGTCGCCGGCTGCTACCGTGTGGTCCGAGCTTCCGCCGGGGATTTCCGCCTCCAGGACATCAGTTCGCAGGCCGTGGTCGAGCTGCTTGAACTGGAGCCCGGCCAGACGTTCCTGGACCTGTGCGCCGCGCCCGGCAACAAGACGGCGCAGGCGCTTGAAAGGCGCGTATGGGCGGTGGCCGCGGACATCAACCGCCACAAGCTGGCCGAGATGGAGGATCTGGAGGCCGCACCGGTGGCGCTCGACGCCACGCGCCCGCTGCCGTTCCGGCGCCCGTTCGACCGCATCCTGCTGGACGCCCCGTGCTCCGGAACGGGGACGCTCGGCCGCAATCCGGAGATCAAATGGCGGCTCCAGCCCGCGGACCTGGAGCGGCATCACCGGCGCCAGGCCCGGATGCTGGCGCGGGCGCTCGAGCTGCTGGCGCCGGGCGGCCGGCTGGTGTATTCGACCTGTTCGCTCGAATACGAGGAGAACGAACAGGTGGTCGAGGAGGTCTTGGAAGAGGCTCCGGAAGCGATTCAACTCGATTTCATGATGCGGCGGATTCCCGGCGTCGACGCCGGGGACGGCTTTTTCGCGGCCGTGCTAACATCGAAGAAGCCCGTCGATGGTTGAGATCATTCCCTCGATTCTCTCCGCCGATTTTGCGCGTCTGGGCGAAGAGATTGCCCGGGTCGAGGCGGCCGGTGTCCGCATGCTGCACCTGGACGTCATGGACGGGCACTTCGTCCCCAACCTGACCATCGGCCCGCCGGTGGTGGAATCGATCCGTAAGGTCACCGGCCTGACGCTCGACGTCCATCTGATGATCGAGAAACCGGAGCATCACATCTCGGCGTTTATCGCCGCAGGCGCCAACCAGGTTTCGGTGCACCAGGAAACTTGCCCCCACCTGGACCGGACGCTGCGCTACATTCAATCGCAGGGGGCCGCCGCCGGCGTGGTGCTCAACCCGGCGACGCCGCTCGAGGCGATCGACTGCGTGCTCGAAGTGGCCGACTATGTGCTCCTGATGACGGTGAACCCGGGCTTTGGCGGCCAGGCTTTCATTCCCTACACGTTGCGCAAGATCCGGGATCTGGCCGAACGGCGGGACCGGCGGGGGCTGCGCTTTCCGATCGAGATCGACGGCGGCGTGACGAAGGAGAATCTGGCGGAGGTCGTCCGCGCGGGCGCCGACTGGATCGTCACCGGCTCCAGCGTCTTTCACAGCGGCGACGCGACGGCGACGGTGGCCGAAATGATGCGTCTGGCCAGTCAAGCGACGGCCGTACGGATTTGACCGCCGGTGCCCGGCTCCGGCGCGTCCCACGGAGGTGGTGAGGATGATGCGATACCGAACTTTGGTCGTGCTGGCGCTGATGCTGATGGCGTTGCTGCTGACCGGGTGCTTTCGCCGCAGAAAGTACGAGAACCCGATCACGCAGGACACCGTCCAGCCAGACAAAGTGCTCTTTGACAAGGCGATCCAGGATCTGGAGAAGGGCCGCTATCAGGTAGCCCGGCTCACCTTGCAGACGCTCATCAACACGTACGACACCAGTGAGTTCCTGGCGAAGGCCAAGCTGGCGATCGCCGACAGCTGGTTCCGCGAGGGCGGCGCCCACGGGCTGGCCCAGGCCGAGGCCGAATACAAGGATTTCATCCTGTTTTATCCTACGCTGGAAGAAGCCGCCGAGGCCCAGTCGCGGATCTGCATGATCCATTACCGGCAGATGGAGAAGCCCGACCGCGATCCGGCGCACGCGCTGCGCGCCGACGACGAATGCCGCCAGTTGATGGTGCAGTTCCCCAACAGCAAGTTCGCCCCGCAGATGCAACAGCGGCTCCGTGAGGTGCAGGAGGTGATCGCCGAAGGCGAATATCGCGTGGGCGATTTCTACTACAAGAAGGGCAGCTATCCGGCGTCGGTAAACCGCCTGGACACGCTCGTCAATCACTACCCGCTTTACAGCAAGGCCGACCAGGCCCTCTGGCGCGTCGGCGAGGCGTACGCGAAGATGGGCCCGCGCTTTCAGCAGCAAAGCGCCGAGGCGTTCCAGGAGATTGTCAGGAATTATCCGCTCAGCCCGCTGGTGGAGGACGCCAAAAAGCGCCTGCGGGAGATGGAGCGGGAGATCCCGGAACCGGATCCGGTGGCGATCGCCCGTATGGAGTACGAACTGGAGAATGCCGAGCCCATCGGTCTAATGGGCCGTTTCTGGGGCGTCTTCAAGAAGAGCCCCAACGTGAAATCGGCGGCCAAATCGGGCACGCCGGCCGAGGGACCGCTGCGGCCGACGATTCCCCTCAGCGTGCCCGTGCCCGGCGGCGCTTCCACCACGGTAGGCGCGGATGTGACCGCTTCGCCCGTCGCCGATTCCAAAGCGCTCGACACCAAGCCGGACGCTCGCAAGGCCGCACCCCGCAGAGGGAAATGAACCGGATCCTGCTGGCTGACGACAGCCCTCACGCCCAGCGCATGGGCGAGCGCATCTTGCGCGAGGAGGGCTTCGAAGTCGTCACCGTCACCGACGGCGAGACGGCAATCCTGCGCCTGGATGACGTCGATCCGGATTTGATTGTCGCCGACGTGTTCCTGCCGTACAAGTCCGGATACGCCGTCTGTGAGTACGTCAAGAGTCAGCCGCGGCACCGGCATGTGCGCGTGGTGCTGACG
>JBBIMZ010000338.1:0-4857 GCA_037444135.1 Solibacteraceae bacterium | reverse complement strand
CTCTTTCTGCGCGTTCCACTGGATCTTGCGGCCGGTCAAGTAGGCGATGTTTCCCAGGTGGCCGATGGCCGTCGAGCGGTGGCCGACTTCGACGGGCGCGGCCGGCCGGGCGAGGCCGCGGATGGCGTCGATGAAGTTCTTGGCGTGCTGCGGGGTCGCGTCCGCGACGTTCCTGCGCCGGGCGGCGATGCGGTCGCCTTCCGGATAGATCTCATAGCCGATGCGATCGGCGAAAATCGCGCCGCTCGTGCCGTAGAAGGCCATGCCGTGAGGCCGATCGTCGGCGCCGCGCGCGCGATAGTACTGCATGCCCGGCGTGCGCCCGCCGACGCCGTGGCTGTTCAGGCTGCACGCCTCGTAGCTGAGAATGAAGCCCGGATACTCATAGGTCACCTGCATCACGTCGGGCATCTCGCCCGCGTCGGCCAGGGCGAAGCGGCCGCCGGTGGCCGCGACCGTCACCGGCGCATCGGCGCCCATGATCTGGTGGACCGTGTCGAAGCGGTGCGTGCCGAAATCGGTGATGTAGCCGCCCGCATAGTCCCAGAAAAACCGAAACGTGCCGAGGAACCGCTTGCGGTTGAACGGCACCCACGGCGCCGGCCCCAGGTAGAAATCCCAGTCCAGGCCCGGCGGCGGCTCCGAGTCCGGCTCCCGGCCGATCCCTTCCGGATAGGAGTTGAAGTAGTTCCAGACCCTCACGAAATGGACGTGGCCGAGCTTGCCGCTCTGGATGATCTCGGCGACTTCGGGAAAATGCGGCGCCGAGCGCTGTTGGGTGCCCGTCTGGACGATCCGCTTGTGGCGCCGCGCCGCCTCCACCATGGCGCGCCCCTCGCGGATGTTGTGCGCCAGCGGCTTTTCCACATAGACGTGCTTGCCCGCCTCGCAGGCGAGGATCGTGGGAATCGCGTGCCAGTGATCAGGCGTCGCCACCAAGACGGCGTCGATGTCCTTCTGCTCGAGCAGACGGCGGAAGTCGCCATACATCCGCGCGCCCGCGCCCGCCCACTCCCTGGCTTTGGTCGCGTTCGGCTCGTAGACGTCGCAGACGGCGCCGAAGATCGCCCCGCCGCTGTCCCGCATGTGCCGGGCGACGAAGGAACCCCGCCCGCCGCAACCGATCAGCCCGACGACGACGCGCTCATTGGCGCCGAAAACCCGCTGCGCCGACGCCGCGGTCACCAGAAACTCACGCCGATGCATGGGACCATATTAACCTGCCGGGCGCGGCGGCGCGCCCGGCTTGCTCACCTCCCCGCCAGCCTCCGGTAAAGCTCGCCGTACTCGCGCGCCGAAGCGGCCCAGGAGTAGTCCTTCGCCATGCCCCGGAGCATCATCGCCTGCCATTGCGCGCGGTCCCGGTAGGCGGCCAGCGCCTGGCGCACGGCCGCGAGCAGCGCCTCCGGCGTGTAGTCGGAGAACTTGAATCCCGTCGTCGCGTCGACGGTGTCGTCCAGGCCACCGGTGGCCCGGACAATGGGCACCGTTCCGTACCGGAGGCTGTAGATCTGGTTCAACCCGCAGGGCTCGTACCGGCTCGGCATCAGGAACATGTCCGCGCCGGCTTCGATCTTGTGGGCCAGCCGGTCGTCGTAGGCGATGCGCACGCAAACCTTGTCGGGATGCGCAGCCGCCAAGGCCCGCAGCCGCTCCTCATAGTGTGGGTCGCCCGCGCCGAGCACAACCAGATACAGCTCCTCCCGCAAAAGCTCTGCCGCCGCCTGCTCGACAAGGCCGAGGCCCTTCTGCGCCGCCAGGCGAGTCACCATGCCGATCACCGGGCGCTCGTCATCTTCCGGGAACCCGCACAGCCGCAGTAGATCCCGCTTGCACGCGCGTTTGCCCGAAAGGTCCGCCGGCGAATAGTTGGCGGCGATCAGCGGGTCGGTTTCCGGGTTCCACAGCGTGTAGTCGGCGCCGTTCAGAATCCCGGTGAGAACCGCGGCCCGGGCCCGGAGCAGCGCGTCCAGACCGAAACCGTATTCGGGCGTCTGGATTTCGCGGGCGTAGCCGCGGCTGACGGTCGTGATGGCGTCGGCGAAAACGATGCCACCCTTGAGGAAGTTCACTCTGCCGTGAAACTCGAGCGCCTCGGGCCGGAACAGGACGTCGTCCAGACCGACCGCGGGCAGCACCTCCGGGCCGAACAGCCCCTGGTAGCCCAGGTTGTGAATCGTCAGCACGAGCTTCAGGCCGAGAAAGGTCGGATCGAGCGCGAGCAGGTGCCGCATATACGGCCCCACCAGCGCCGCCTGCCAGTCGTGGCAATGGATCACCTGCGGCCGGAAGATGCGCCGCACGATCTCGAGCGCCGCCCGCGCGAGCACGGCGAAGCGGACGGCGTTATCCGGATAATCGGCGCCGCCTTCGCCGTAAAGCCCGGGGCGGTCGTAGAGTTCCGGACAGTCCACCAGGAAGAACGCCACGCCGCGCTCGGCCGCCGCGTAAATATCGGTCCGCAGGCAGCGCAGCCCCAGCCACACCGGCAGGTTCTCGTAGACCCGCGTCAACCCGGCGAGCGGAATCCAGCCATAGCGCGGCAACACCACGGCCACCGAGGCGCCCTGCTCGACCAGCGCGGCCGGCAGCGCGCCGAGCACGTCGCCGAGGCCGCCGCTCTTGGCCAGGGGAGCAGCCTCGGAGGCGACCATCAAAACCTTGGACATGGCGGCAACGATCAAGCCTAGCACGCGCCTCCCCGACGATGGTACGCTGCGAATCCGGCACGATTTCCCCTGCTGGGATCCACATTGCATGCATCGCCTGCGTTGGCCCGACTTCTGGCTGGCTCTGTCGCTGGCGGCCGCCGCCATGGCGGCGGAGCCGCAAACCCCCGAGCGCCGCGACGTCGTCGTGGTCACCGGCACGTTCGAGCCGGTGAGCTTCGAGGAGATCGACCGCGCTCTGACCGTCGTCGACGCCTCAGGCGAGCGGCAATTGCTCGCCCAGACGCTCGCCGATTTCCTCAAACTCGATCCCTCGATCGACCTGCGCCAGCGCGGACCCAACCTCATCCAGGGCGACGTGTCGATCCGCGGCGGGACGTTCGGCCAGACGCTGGTTCTGCTCGAAGGCCTGCGGCTGAACGACGTCCAGTCGGGTCACCACAACCTGAATCTGCCCGCGCCGCTCGAACTGTTCGAGCGCGTCGAAGTGCTGCGCGGTTCCGGCTCGGCCTTCCACGGCTCGGACGCCGTCGGGGGGGTCGTCAACTTCATCACCCGCACGCCGGAGGCTTCCGAACTCACCTGGCGCGCCGGCCTGGGCAATTTCGGCACGAACCAGCAGCGCGCCACGGCCGGCCTCGCCCGGCGGTCCTGGTCCCAGCTCTTCAGCGCTTCGCGCGACTTCTCGAGCGGCTTCCGCGAAAACCGCGACTACCGCCACACGGCCCTGGCCTCAAAGACCTCGTTTGACAGGCGGCTGGGCAGGGGGAGCCTCTTGCTGGCGCACGCGGACCGGCCATTCGGCGCCGATCGCTTCTACGGCAATTTCAACTCCTGGGAGCGCACCCGGACCTGGTTCGCCGGCGCCCGCCAGACCCTCGGCGAGCGCACCGAACTGAGCTTCGCCTTCCGCCGCCACACCGACCTGTTCGTCCTCTACCGCGACCGCCCCGAGGTGTTCACCAACCGCCACGCCTCGGCCGCCTGGCAGGGCGCCGTCCGCCGGCACGAACGCCTGAATGCAAACGCTCGGCTGCACTACGGCGTCGAGACGATCCACGAGTCGATCGAAAGCAACAACCTCGGCTCGCACAGCCGGGCCCGCGGGGCGGCGTTCGTGGCCGCCGACGTGCGCGCCTTGGGCCGCTTCTCCTTCACCGTGGGGGCGCGCGAGGAGATCTACCGCGCCGTCCGCAGCCAGTTCAGTCCTACGGCGTCGGTGGGCGTCTGGCTCTCCAGCCGCCTGAAGCTCCACGGTTCGGTGGGCCGCGCTTTCCGCCTGCCCTCCTACACCGACCTGTACTATCACGACCCGGCCAACCGCGGCTCGCCCGACCTGCGGCCGGAAACCGCCTGGAGCTACGAGGGCGGACTCGATTTCCGGCCGGCCTCCACCCTGCTGGTGGAAGTGACGATTTTCCAGCGCCGGGAGCGCGATGGCATCGATTACGTCCGCCGGAGCCCGGACGACGTCTGGCGAGCCACCAACATCCAGCGCCTGCGCTTTACCGGCGTCGAGGCCGGCCTTGCGATGCGACCCGGCCGCCAGCACCGCGTCGAGCTGCGCTACACGGCGCTCAAAGGCGCTCAAGAGAGTTTGCCGGACGTGGTCTCCCGCTACGTCTTCAACTATCCGCGCCATAGCGGGGTGGCCTCCTGGGAGGCTGAGATTGCCGGCGTGGCGTTTCGCTCCCGGCTCGGGGCCCTCGAGCGCTACCGGCGCAGCCCCTACGCCGTCTGGGACGTCTACGCCGCGCGCAGCCGCGGCCGCTGGCGCCCGTTCCTCCAGCTCACGAACCTGACCGCTACCGTTTACGAAGAGATCCCGGGCGTGGCAATGCCGGGCCGCGGCCTCTTCGGCGGCCTCGAGATCCGCGTGCTCCCCTCGCCCAGGTGAGCTAAACTGAGAGCGGAGCGTTTCGCGCAAGGCCTCTTGATCGGTCCCCGAAGAAATCTGGCGGTTCTGGGCGTCCTCGCCGCGTCGGTCGCTTGGCCCCAGCAGGGCCAGTTGGACGGCAGCGAGACGCTGTTCACCGTTCTGGCCGCCATCAACGCTGCCGGCTACGACGCTGATCTCGATTCGCCCGCCAACCATCCGCTGCGCCGGCAGGTGCGCGAGTATCTGGCCGCGCGCCGGCTCGCCTCGGTGGCGAAACTCAAGGCCTTTTTCGAGGAGCACCGCCAGCCG
>JBBIMZ010000337.1:0-4880 GCA_037444135.1 Solibacteraceae bacterium | reverse complement strand
CCGGCGCCAGCTCGAGTCCGGCCGCCCGGGAGCGCAACAGGATCTCGGTGGTGTAGATCTCGCACGACGCCATAAAAAAAAAAAAAAAATAGAGGGTGAAATCCTCCGGCGAGAGGCCGCCGGTGAAGCGCCGGCCGTGCAGCCGCCAGCCGCCGGCGAGCTTCTCCACCCACAGCACCTCGGTCTGGACGAAGATGTCGGCGCCGCCCCGGCGCGCCAGCGGCAGGTAGTTCATCGCGAGCGTGTTCTTGGCGCCCACGTTGCAGCCGGTGACGCAGTCGCCGCAGTCGATGCAGGGCTTCTGAAGGACGCCGAAAGCATTCTCGCCGTCGAGCGTGAAGTTGACGGCGATATCGAGCGGCCGCGCCTCCAGGCCGATTTCGGCGCCGCGGCGGGCGAGCGCCTGCACCTTCAGCAGTTGCGCCGCCCGCGGATGGGGCGCCGCCCCGAGCGCCGCCCGCGCCCGCTCGTAGTAGGGTCGCAACGTCTCCAGCTTCACTCCCGCCGGCCAGCCGGTCTTCTCGAACACCTCCGCGTCCGGCACGATGGCGACGTTGGCATTCACCAGCGAGGTGCCGCCCAGCCCGGAACCTTTGATCACGGAGATGTCGCGGAAGGTGACCAGCTCGTAGAGGCCGAGCGGATTCGCCGCGTTGCGCTGTTCGGCGAGCAATCCTTCCAGCGTGTCAGGAAAGCTTCCCACGCGCCACTCCTTACCGCGCTCGAGCACGCAGACCGACGGCTTCGGATCGAGCGGCGCGTTCGCCAACCGCGCCGCCGTGATCGCTCCGCCGTAGCCGGAGCCGACCACGACGAAATCGTATCGGGATTTTCGCAAGGCCCAGTCTTTCGCCAGCATCTTGATTCCCTCCGTTCTTTCGAGTATCCCGCAGGCGCGAGCCGGCCGGAAAAAATTTTTCGCGGCGCCTCTTGACAGGGCGCGGGAAAAATTGTTTACTTGTAGATGAAGATATAAAGAATGCTTTCCACCACCGCCGAGCACGCCCTCCGCGCTCTCGCCGGGCTGGCCACCCTCCAGCGCGGCGAGGCCATCCAGGGCCGCGAGCTCGCGCGCATGGCCGACATCCCCGCCAACTACCTGTCGAAGATCCTCTGGACGCTGGCCCACGCCGGCCTCATCGACGCCACCCGCGGCAGCGGCGGCGGCTACCGCCTGCGGCGCGATCCGGCGCGAATCCGGTTGGCGGACGTCGTGAATCTGTTCGACCGGCCGAAGTGGAAAGAGCGCTGCTTTCTGGGCTGCCCCCGGGAGTGCTCCGACAGCGACGCCTGCGCGGCGCACCGCAGCTGGCTCGAAGTGCGGGAAGCGTTCCGACGCTTCCTCGAATCGACCACGATCGCGCAGATCGCCACGCCTTGTCCCCCGGCCCCCACACCGGCAGCGCCCGCCCGGCGCTCCGGCGCAGCCCGCCGAGCAAGAGAGAACCGATGATTCGACCTGTATTGTCCGCTGTTGCTGTTCCGCCTCCGCGACTGCGGCGGCGACTCCCGGCGCTGGCCCTGGCGGCGCTGGCCGCCCTGCCCGGCCTCGCCCAGGAAGCCGCCGACTTCTTCCGGCAGAACTGCACGAGCTGCCACACGATCGGCGGCGGCCGCCTCACCGGGCCCGACCTCAAGAACGTCACCAGCCGGCAGGACCGGGAGTGGCTCATCCGCTTTCTGATGAACCCCCAGGCGATGATTAACGCCGGCGATCCCTACGCCCGGAAGCTGATGGAGGAGGCGCGAGGCGTCGTCATGCCGACCCTGAGCGGCATGACGCGGGAGCGCGCCGCCGCGCTGCTGGATCTCATCGAAGCCGAGTCCAAGCTCGAGCGTTCGCAGTTCGCCGGCCTCCAGATCACGGACCGGCCGTTCACCTCTGAAGAGATTCGGCAGGGCCGGATGCTCTTTCTGGGGTTGACCCGCCTGAAAAACCAAGGTCCGCCGTGCCTGTCCTGCCACACGCTCGAAGGCGTGACGGGCATCGGCGGCGGGCGGCTGGGTCCGGACCTGACGCGCGTCTACGAGCGGCTGGAGGGCCGCCGGAATTTGGCCGCCTGGCTCACGTCGCCGGCCACGCCGGTCATGCAGCCGATCTTCAGCCGCCATCCGTTGACGCCCGAGGAGATCCTGCCGCTGGTGGCGGCGCTCGAGGACTCGGCGCGGGCGGCCCGGCAGCAGCCCTCGCCGGCCATGCTCACCTTCTTTCTGATCGGGCTCGGCGCCGCCGTGCTCGCTTTCATCCTCTTTGACATGGCGTGGAAGTCGCGCTTCCGCGCCGTGCGCCGCACGCTCGTGTTCGAGAGCATCCACCGAGGTGAAAAATGAAACCCAACGGATCGCTGGCCTGGATCAAGGATGAAACCAATCCCGCCCTTCGCGGCTGGGAGCAGTTTTATCGCAATCGCTGGCAGCACGACAAGATCATTCGCAGCACGCACGGGGTGAACTGTACGGGCGGCTGTTCCTGGCACATCTACGTCAAGGACGGCATCGTGACCTGGGAAATGCAGGCGCTCGACTATCCCCTGCTCGAGCGCAGCCTGCCGCCCTACGAGCCGCGCGGGTGCCAGCGCGGCATCTCCTACTCCTGGTACCTCTACAGCCCGCTGCGTGTGAAGCATCCCTACGTGCGCGGGGCGCTGCTCGACCTGTGGAAGGCGGCCCGCGCCGAGCACGACGATCCGGTAGCCGCCTGGCGCTCGCTCGTTCAGGATCCGGAAAAGCGCGCCCGGTGGCAGAAGGCGCGGGGCAAGGGCGGCTTCCGGCGGCTCGACTGGGAGACGGCCGTCGAGATCATCGCGGCCGCCTGCATCCACACCATCCAGACGCAGGGTCCGGACCGCATCGCCGGCTTTTCGCCGATCCCCGCCATGTCCATGATCAGCTACGCCGCCGGCGCGCGGATGCTCCAGTTGATGGGCGGCGTCTCGCTGTCTTTCTACGACTGGTACTGCGACCTGCCGCCGGCCTCGCCCGAGACCTGGGGCGAGCAGACCGACGTGCACGAGTCGGCCGACTGGTACAACGCCAAGCTGCTGGCCGTCATGGGCGCCAACCTGAACATGACGCGCACGCCCGATTGCCACTTCGCCGCCGAAGCCCGCCACAACGGCACCAAGATGTGGGTCTTCTCCCCGGACTTCAGCCAGGTCTCCAAGTACGCCGATGAGTGGATTCCCCTCAACGCGGGCCAGGACGGCGCCTGGTGGATGGCCGTCAATCACGTCCTGCTGCGCGAGTTTCACCACGAGCGGAAGACGCCCTACTTTCTCGATTACGCCCGCCGCTACACCGACGCCCCCTATCTGGTCGAACTGGTCGAAAAAGACGGCCGTTGGCACCCCGGCCAGATGCTCCGCGCCAACCGGCTCGCCGCCTACCGCAACGTCGAGAACGGCGACTGGAAGTTCCTGATGTGGGACGAAGGCGAGCGCCGCCCGAAGATGCCCATGGGCTCGAGCGGCTTCCGATGGGGCAGCGAGAAGGGCAAGTGGAACCTGCTGCTGCGCGACGGCGCCGACGCGAGCGAAATCCGGCCCGCCCTGAGCTTCCTGGAGGACAACGACGGGGCGGCGCCGGTCTCGTTCGATGACTTCGGCCAGGGCGTGCAGCGGGTCCGCCAGGTGCCGGTGAAGAAGCTGGAACTGGCCGACGGCTCCTCCGCCACGGTCACCACCGTCTATGACCTCCTGATGGCGCAGTACGGGGTCTCGCGCGGTCTCGGCGGCGACTATCCGGCCGGCTACGACGACGATGCGCCCTACACGCCGGCCTGGTCGGAAAAGTACACCGGCATGAGCCGCCACGACGTGATCCGCTTCGCCCGCGAGTGGGGCGAAACGGCCCGGCTCACCGGCGGCCAGTGCCTGGTGATCATCGGCGCCGGAATCAACCACTGGTATCACAACAACCTGATGTACCGCGCCGCCATCAACGCCCTGATGCTGTGCGGGTGCGTGGGGGTCAACGGCGGCGGACTGGCGCACTACGTCGGCCAGGAGAAGCTCGCCCCCGCCGAGTCCTGGTCGGCGATCGCCTTCGCGCGGGACTGGTGCGCCGCCTCGCGCCTCCAGAATGCCCCCTCCTGGCATTACATCCACACCGACCAGTGGCGCTACGAGCGCGACTACACCGACTATCACACTGTGCCGGCCGACCCGCTGACGCGGCCCCTGCCCGGAACCCACACCGCCGACGTGCAGGTTCAGGCCGTCCGCAACGGCTGGCTGCCGTTTTATCCGCAGTTCAACCGCAATCCGATCGAGGTGGCGCGCGAGGCGCAGGCCGCCGGCGCCGCCAGCGAGCAGGACGTCATCGCGCGCGTCGTCGACCAGCTCAAGCAGCGCACGCTCCGCTTCGCCGTCGAGGATCCGGACGCGCCGGAGAACTGGCCTCGCGTCTGGTTCATCTGGCGCGGCAACGCCTTGATGGCCAGCGCCAAGGGCCATGAGTACTTCCTCAAGCACTACCTCGGGACGCACCACAACGAAGTAGCCGAAGATCTGGCCGCCGGTTCGGTGAAGGAGATCGTCTGGCGCGACCCGGCGCCGCAGGGCAAGATGGACCTGGTCGTCGACCTCAACTTCCGGATGGACACCTCGGCGCTTTACTCCGACATCGTCCTGCCGGCCGCCACCTGGTACGAGAAAGCCGACCTGAACTCGACCGACCTGCACAGCTTCATCCACCCGCTCTCGGCGGCCGTGCCGCCGTGCTGGGAGTCCAAAAGCGACTGGCAGATCTTCCGCACCATCGCTCGGAAGTTTTCCGAACTGGCCGCCAAACACTTCCCCGAGCCGGTGCAAGACGTGATCGCCTCGCCCTTGGCGCACGACACGCCCGCCGAGATCGCCCATCCCGAGATCAAGAATTCG
>JBBIMZ010000336.1:0-4890 GCA_037444135.1 Solibacteraceae bacterium | reverse complement strand
TGGGCGTAGTTGTCGGTCTCCTCGCCGATGATCTTGATCGAGTTCTTGTTGGCGCCCACGGTGCCGTCGGCGCCGAGGCCGTAGAACAGGCAACGGATGGTTTGCGGGTCTTCGGTGGAGAATTCGGCGTCGTAGGCGAGGCTGGTATGCGTCACGTCGTCAAGGATGCCGATCGTGAAATGGTTCTTGGGGTTCGGTTTGGCCAGCTCGTCGAAGATCGCCTTGACCATCGCCGGGGTGAACTCTTTCGAGGAGAGGCCGTAGCGGCCCCCGATGACGCGCGGCAGCGGACGGCCGTCGCAGCCTTCGTGCAGCGCGGTGATGACGTCCAGGTAGAGCGGCTCGCCGACGGCGCCCGGCTCCTTGGTGCGGTCGAGCACGGCGATGCTCTTCACTGTCGGAGGCAGCGTCCGGATGAAATGCTCGACCGAGAAGGGCCGGAAGAGTCGAACCTTGACGACGCCCACCTTTTCGCCCCGCGCGGTCAGGTAATCGACCGTTTCGTGGACCGTTTCGGCTCCGGAACCCATCAGGACGATGATGCGCTCGGCGTCGGGCGCGCCGACGTAGTCGAACAGATGGTACCGGCGCCCGGTCAGCGCGGCGAACTTGTCCATCGTGTTCTGCACGATGGTGGGACAGGCCAGATAGTAGGGGTTGATCGCCTCGCGGGCCTGGAAGAAGTGGTCCGGATTCTGGGAGGTGCCGCGGAGCACGGGCCGGTCCGGGGTCATGGCCCGCTCCCGGTGGCGGCGCACCAGCTCGTCGTCGACCATGACGCGCAGGTCGTCTTCGGTGAGCTCCTCGATCTTATTGACTTCGTGCGTGGTCCGGAAGCCGTCGAAGAAGTGCACGAACGGGATGCGCGACTCGAGCGAGGCGGCCGTGGCGATGAGCGCCTGGTCCATCACTTCCTGAACCGAGCCGGAGGCGAGCATGGCGTAGCCGGTCTGCCGCACCGCCATGACGTCGGAGTGGTCGCCGAAGATCGACAGCGCATGCGTGGCCACGGTGCGTGCCGCCACGTGAAAGACGGTCGGCGTGAGTTCGCCCGCCACTTTGTACATGGTGGGGATCATCAACAGGAGGCCCTGCGACGAGGTGAACGTGGTCGCCAGCGCCCCCGCCTGGATCGCCCCGTGGAGCGTGGCCGAAGCGCCCCCCTCGCTTTGCATTTCGATGACGGTGGGCACCGTCCCCCAGATGTTGCGTTTTCCCTCAGCCGACCACTGGTCCGCCCACTCGCCCATGGGGGAGGAGGGAGTGATCGGATAGATGGCGATGACCTCGTTGACCTTGTGGGCCACGTAGGCCGCTGCTTCGTTGCCGTCGATGGTGACTTTACGCCTCTCCATAAGGATGCCGGTTAGCTCAAGGTTGAGCGCATTTTTGATTCCAAGGAGTTCCGGATGGTTTAGTCCAGCGGATTGAACCCACTAGGCCCGTGGCGGCGGCCTGCCCGGGGCCCGTCGCTGGGGCATATTGCGGCAACTCCTCTCCGCGGCCGGCGGCAATGGGGGCAAATGCCCCAGGATCGGGTTCCCGTGCGGCGGTCCGCAGTCGGCGGCGCTTGCGGCGGCCGACTGCGGTATGTTAAGCAGGTAAAGTACCGTGCGACCGGTCCTGAGGGCGGCGCCGATCGCGGGTGAACTGGGATCCACGAGGCGGGAATGCATCGCCGTGGCGCCGCAAGAATCCTGGGACAATCCGCACGGCGCCTGGGCGGGGAAGGACGCCGGCCCGGCTATCGAGAGCTATGCCTGAGCCCGAAGTCTCGGTCATCTTACCGGCGTGGCAGTCGCACCAGACCATCGCCGCCTGTCTTGAGTCGCTCCGGCGCCAGACGTTCCGCAATTTCGAGGTAATCGTCGTCGATTCCTCGCCGGGACCTGAAACGCGGGACATCGTCTCTTCGCGGTTCCCTGAAGTTCGCCTGTTGGCAAGCCCTCGCCGGCTTGGACCGCACGCCGCGAAAAACGTGGGCGTCACGCTTGCCCGGGGCCGCATTCTGGTATTCAGCGACCCGGACTGCCTGATGGCCCCGCAGTGGCTCGAGCGGCTGATCGAAACGCACCGGGCCGGGCGGGCGCTCGTCGGCGGTTCGATCGATTGCGCGCCCGCGGGCTGGTTCGAGGCGGGGGTGCACTGGACGAAGTACCCTTGGTGGCGCTCGACGGGGCCGCGAGGCCGGCGTCCGGAGCTGCCCTCGGGCAACTTTAGTTGCTCGCGCCGGCTTTTCTCGCGCATCGGGCCGTTCCCCGAGGCCTGGTACGGCGATACGGCCCTGTCGCGGCGGGCGGCGGGCCTCGGCATCGAGCTCTGGTTCGAACCGGAGGCGCGCCTGGTGCACGACCACCGTGCGAGCTGGCGAAGCTTCCTGACGGAGCGGTACGAGCGAGGGCTGACCTACGCGTGGGGGCGCGCGGCAGAGGAGGGATGGAGCCGACTTCGGGCCTGGGCCTATGCGCTCGCGTTTCCGGCCCTGGTGCTCTGGATGACGGCCGCCGGCCTCCGGTATGTCCGGCGGTGGCGGGACCTGGCCGAATGGGCCTGGTGCCTGCCCGTGATCCTCGCGGGTCTTGCGGCGCGCCAGGTCGGGGAGGCATGCGGGCACTCGAGATGGGCCTTGCGGCGTGGCTGATCGGCCTGCTCGCTCTGGTGCTGGCCAATCGTTTCGTCTTTGCCTGGGCGGCGCTGCGGCGCAGGCCGGCGCCTCCGGTCTCCGAACGGCTTCCGACCGTGCAGATCCTGGTCGCCGCGCACGACGAAAGGGAGAACCTGCCCGCCTTGCTCGAGTCTCTCGATGGCTTGGACTACGACGCCGACAAGCTCTCGTTCGTTTTCGTGAGCGACGGCTCCCGTGACGGGACGGCGGCGCTGCTCAAAGAGTGGGCCAGCAAGCACGCGCGCGCCGAGGTGATTTCTCTCGACCGGCAGGAAGGCAAGACTGCGGCGCTCCAGGCGGCGTGGGCGCGGGGCCCGGCGGCGGAGCTGACGGCGCTGTTCGACGCAGATGTGCGTCCGATGCCGGACGCTCTCCGCCTGCTGGCCGCGGAGTTCTCCGATCCGGCGGTAGGCGCCGCCTGCGGCGCGGTGCTGCCTCTCAATCCCTCCGAAAGCCTCGTGGCGCGTTACGCCGCCCTGGAGTTGTGGGTCTTTCATCAGGTGATCCAGGCGGCCCGCGACGCCCTGCGCCTCGATCCGCCGGCGATCGGCGCCCATCGTATGTTCCGCACGCGCGCGCTGGCCGACATCGGCGGCTTCGGATCCCGGCCGGGTTACACCGAAGATCTGGAGACGTCCTTCGCGCTCGTGGCCGCCGGCTGGAAAACGCGCTTCCGGCTCGACGCGGCCGTCTGGACGCCGGTGCCCAAGACCCTTTCCGAGTTTTTTTCTCAGCGCGAGCGCTGGGCGCTCGGGACGTTCCGCAGCGCGCTGCGCCGCCCGGGGGCGGCCTCGGCGCTGACGGCGGCCGGTTATCTGGAACGCGCCGTGTTCCTCGGCCTGCTTCTGGCGGCCGCCTCCAGCGTGATGGCCTGGTGGTGGCCGCTGGTTTACTTCGCCGGGCCGCTGTCGCACGTGGCGACGGCGCTCGCGCGTGCGAAGAAGCGGCGCGAGGCGGCTCGATACCTGGCGTCGGCCGCAGGCATGTTCTGGGTCGACGTCGGCGTGACGCTGCATGCCATGTTCCGCACGCTGTTCGTCTCGCTCCGGCGCGGTTCCCCAGGCGTGTGGAACTGAACCGTCAGGCTCCCGTTTGCGGGAACCGGCGCCTCCGCGGCAACGCCTGTCCGCGGTCCGGCGAGCCGGCCGGAAGGCTCACGCCCGCGCGTGCTGAGACCGACGAGGCGGCTGGTAGCGCACCGCCAGGTGCGGTGTCTCCAGCCGCCGGTGACCCTGGATCCGCGAAGTCAGGCAGGCCTCGAGCGCGCCGCTCACCAGCAGCGTGCGCTCGACCGGGTACGGCGCCCGGCCGGTCATCACCATCTCCTCAATCTTGCTGGCCAGGCAGGCCGAATAGGTCACGTTCGGCGTCGGCGACAGGAAGAATTGGGTCGACGGGATGCCCCGCATCCCCTTCACCCGGGCGGCAAAGGTGAAATCGCGTACCGCCCCGTTCAGCATCAGCAGCGTGGTCCGTAACCCGTCGCTGTGCTCGATGAAATACGCCGCCGGCTCTTTGACGAGTTTCTCGAGCTCACCGGAGCCGACCAGGTCCTGCGTCCGCCCGTCGGCGAGCGTCAGGCCCTGCGGCGTATCGCTGCGCGAGAGCGCCGCTTCGAGCAGCCGGCGCGACCAGCGCCCTTGCCGCCCCGCTTGCCAGACCGCCTCGCCCTCGATCATCTGGACGGCGCTAACGCCCGTCTCTCCGCCCCGGCGCCTCTCGATCATGCACTGGAGCGCCTCGAGCGCGTGATAATCCATCGGGTCGCTCCCTCCGACGCCCACCATCAAGGCTTCTTCGATCTCGCAACCCAGGGGCAGCTCGAGGTCCGGCAGGCGCCACGTTACCGGCAGGCTCGAACCGGCCAGGAAAGCGAAGCCCAGGCGCTGGGAGGCTTCCACCATCCACTTGGCTTTCTCGAAGCTGTAGGAGAGATGCTTGTCGTTGTAAACAGGCACGGCGCGCCCGTCCTTCTCGAAGACTTCGACGCACTGCCGGAAGAACTCGGAGCGCGGGTACAGGATTTGCCCCTTCTCGTTGCGCGGATAGTCGCCGTGTTCGGCGATGATCAGCACCGCATCGACGGCGAGCCGGTCGCCGCCGCAGCGCAGCGCTTCGGCAATGGTGGGGTAAACGCGGAAGCCGAACTCCCGGGCGCGCTCCTCGCTCTGGTCCCCGTCCGGTTTCTGATCGACATAGAGCGAAACGAGGCGCATCGCCGGCTT
>JBBIMZ010000335.1:0-4899 GCA_037444135.1 Solibacteraceae bacterium | reverse complement strand
TGTGAGGTGAGCGAGCGGGCAAGGCGCCACTTGCCGCGCCAGTCGCCGGCGCCGGGCGCGGCGGTGTGAAGCAGTACCTGATCGACGGCGCTCTCCCTGCGATACAGCGGCGCCACCCAGGGACGCGCCAGGACGGCCAGAAGCGCTTCCGGCCACGCCCGGCGCAGGGCGCGCACAGCGGGCAGCGACAGCACGGCGTCGCCGACCCAGTTCGGCACCCGGATTAGAAGCTTCACCGAGCCTGCGGCGGTCCCGGTCAACTCAAGGCGTTCACGATCGCGCGGGCGCCCTCGAGCAGCATGCCGGTCTCGGAGCCGCAGCCGAGGAAGCGCATGCCGCGCTCTTTCCAGAACCTGGCGAGTTCGACGGTCCGCGTTTGGGTGCCCGGGGCAACGCCGTGGGCTAGGCAACTGTCGCGGATCTTCTCCATCGCCTCGACCATCTTGGGGTGAAAGAACTCGCCCGGCACTCCGAGGGAAACCGACAGATCGACCGGGCCGACCATCACGGCGTCGATGCCGCCGACCGAGAGCAGTTCCTCGCGCCGCTCGACGGCCAGGGCGGTTTCAATCTGAAGCACCACGAGTGTGTTGGCGTTGACGTGCTCGGCGATCTGCGGGATGGTGGCCTTCTCGTACTCGACGTGCGTCGGCGTGAGGCCGAAGCCGCGGACGCCCAGGGGCGGGAACTTGGTCCAGGAGACGGCGGTGGCGAGCAGTTCCGGCGACTCGACGCGTGGGAAGATGATGCCCATCGCGCCGTTGTCGAGCGCCCGGGCGATGAGCGCGTACTGGAGGTCGGCGACGCGGACGATGGGGCACAAGTTCCATTCGGCGGCGGCGCGGCAGATGTCCTGCACCGTCTCGATGCCGAAGTTGCCATGCTCGGTGTCCAGGTAGGTCCAGTGAAAGCCGGCCACGGCGAGGATGCGGGCCGCTTCGGGGCAGCGGAACTGGGCGAAAGCGCAGCCGAGCTGCGTCTGGCCGGCGGCGAGCGCCTTCTTGACGTGATTGATACGCATGACTCCGCCCATTCTCGTGAAAGGCGCCCCAGGAAATCAACTACTCCTGGCCCGGCCGGACGAACTCGTAGCGCTCGAGCGTGGCGGCGATGGCGCGCACGTGTTTGTTGGCGTTGGGGCCGCGAGGGCGGTCCAGGCGCAAGACCTTTCCGACGCAGTGGAGTTTGACGCCTTCTTCTCCGGGCGCTCGCGCGGGAAGCGTGATCACGTATTCGATGGTGTCGCCGACGGCGATCTCTTCGTCGGTGACGAACAGGACGCCGCCGGAGCTGAGATTGCGAGTCTCGCCCCGCTGCTGGATCCGGCGCGAGCCGGCGCGGACGAGCTCGAACGGCAGATGCAGCTCGAACCGCCGATACCGGCGCTGGTCGCGCGTTTCCATCACCTCACAACTGTACTGGCGGGCAGCCGCCGGGTCAATAGGATTTGCCGGTTTTTCCCGGAGGATAGTTCTGGTACTGTCGGCGAGCTTGCCTGGCGCCGCCGGCCTCGATGCTAGACTGAAACGAAAGGGTGCTTGTAGGCAAGGCGTTGCGTTTGCTTTCCGGTGTGGCGCTGGTAGTCGTGGGGCTGGCCGGCCTCATCCTGCCCATCCTGCCGGGGTGGATCTTTCTCATCCCCGGACTTCTTATCTTGAGCGATTTCTTCCCGCCGGTCAAACGCCTGGTGGAGTGGGCGAAGGCCAAAGCGCGGGCCGCCCGCGAGGCGGCCGTGCGCCGGTGAGGTTTGACGGCGCTCGGCCGGCTGCGGTATGCTGGCGGACAGAGATCAAGCAGGAGTCACTCTTCCTGGATGGCGAATCACTATTCCGCCCTGAAACGGGCACGACAAATCAAGCGGCGGACCCTGGTCAATCGCGCCCGCAAGTCGCGGCTGCGGCACCAGATCCGCGCGATGCGGCAAGCGCTGGAGAAGGGCGACCGGCAGGCAGCCCAGAAGCTGCTGCCAAAGACGTTCTCCTTGATCGACCGGGCCGCCAAGTGGGGCATCATTAAAGACAACACGGCCGCCCGGTACAAGAGCCGCCTGCACGCCCGCCTCAACAAGGCTCTGGCCGCCTGAGGGGCGGCCGGCGGCCGCGAACCCGCCGGGATTCCATGCAGCTGGGTGAAGCGTTCCGCTTCAGCGTCGAAGCCCTGCGGGCGAACAAAGTCCGGACTTTCCTCACCGCGCTCGGTCTGGTGATCGGCAATGCGTCGATCATCCTCGTGGTGACGATCTCGCTCACCAGCCGGAACTACATTCTCGAACAGATCAGCGGCGTCGGCAGCAATCTGATCATCGCCTATTTTGAGACAGGTACGCGGGACGCGACGACGGTGGACGCCGATTTTCTGAAGCTGGGCGATGTCGAGGCGGTGCGGTCGCAGCTCGGGCCGCAAATCCGGGCGGCGACGGGAGTCATTCAAAACTACGACAGCATCCTGGTGGCGGGCCAGCCTCGCGATGTGTTGGTGCTGGGCACGGACGAGTACTATGCCCAGGTGCGGAACTTGGTGCGCTTGGCGGGGCGGCCGCTGGTGGCCAGCGACGTCGGGTTGCGGCAACGCGTGGCGCTGCTGACCCAACGGCTGGCTCTCCGGATGTTCGGCTCGCAGGAAGCGGCCGTCGGGCAGCAGATCAAGATCTTCGGCCTCCAGTTCACCGTCGTGGGCACCTTCCGCGAAAAGGTGGAGAGCTTCGGCCTGTCCGAGCTGGCGCGGGAGACGATTTTGATTCCGATCACGGTGATGCTCTACTTCACGCCCCACGAGCGGATCGAGCCGATGTACATCCAGGCGCGGGAGGCCGCCGAGGTCGAGGCGGTCACGCGGCAGGTGCGGCAGATCATCGAGAGCCGCCACCGCCGCGGAGCCAACTACTACGTGGGCAACCTCACGGCGATTCTGAACGCGGCCAAGAACATCGCCCTGATCCTGACGGTGGTTCTGATTCTGATCGCGACGATCGCCATGGTGATCTCCGGCATCGGCATCATGAACATCATGCTGGTGACGGTGACGGAGCGGACGCGCGAGATTGGCATCCGGAGGGCCGTCGGCGCGCGGGCGCGCGACATCCAGCAGCAGTTTCTGACCGAAGCGGTCATGATCAGCGTCTCCGGGGGCGTGGCAGGGATCTTGTTGGGAGTGTCCGTTCCGCTGGCGGCGCGGCGCCTGCTCGAAGGACTCGACATCAGCTTCTCGTGGCTCTCCGTTTGGATGGCCTTTGTCGTGTCTTTTGCCGTGGGCGTGATCTTCGGGCTGCTGCCGGCGAACCGGGCGGCGCGGCTGAACCCGACCGAGGCCTTACGTTACGAGTGAGGCCGGTTCACTGGCCGGCCTTCTCGAAGTCCAGCGCCACGGAATTGATGCAGTAGCGCAGGCCGGTGGGTTTGGGCCCGTCGGGGAACACATGGCCGAGGTGGGCGCCGCAGCGCCGGCAGAGCACCTCCTCGCGGAGCATGCCGAAGCTGAAGTCGTTCTGGACCTCCACGTTCTCACGAGCGATCGGAGCCCAGAAGCTCGGCCAGCCGGTGCCGGAATCGAACTTGGTTTCCGAGCTGAACAGGGCGTTGCCGCAGCAGACGCAGCGGTAGATCCCCTTTTCGTAGTGCTTGTTGTACTTGCCGGTAAAGGCGATTTCGGTGCCCTTGCGGCGCGTGACCTGGTAGGCGAGCGGCGAAAGGATCCGCTTCCACTCCTCATCCGTCTTGACGACTTTTTCCACGCTGACAACCCCCTTTTGCTGGCCGCTGCTGAATTCGACGATCTTGACGAGCTTCGGCCGCGGCGGCTCCTTGGCCGAGGCGGCGCCGACCCAAAGGCTCCCGAAAGCGGACATTGTGGCGAACAAGACCCGGCGCTGCACCTTCCCCTCCTTCGGCTGATAAGATGCTCGTCTTGGGCGGCCGGTTGCACCGAAGGCCGGCGGCGGGAGGCGCGAAGACGATGAGACGCGTGACGGCGGTTCGAATGACTCTGGCCGGCGCGGCGGCATGGGCGCTGGCGGTGCTGGGTTCGGGCGGCGCAACTCAGGCGCCGCCGATGAACTGGTACAAGGGCAACCTGCACACGCATACGCTCAACAGCGACGGCGATTCGACGCCGAGCGAAGTGGCGGCCTGGTATCGCGGCCAGCGGTATCACTTCCTGGTGCTCTCCGACCACAACTACTTCACCGAGGTCGAGGGTTTGAACGCCGTCCACGGCGCCCGCGAGCGCTTCCTGCTGATTCCGGGCGAGGAGGTGACCGACCGGTTCGAGTCCAAGCCGGTGCACCTGAACGCCTACGGCCAGCGCGGCCTGGTCGAACCGGCCCACGGAACCACGCTCGTCGAAACCGTGCAGCGCAATGTCGACGCGATCCGGCAGGCCGGAGGGCTGCCCTCGCTGAACCATCCGAATTTCGGCTGGGCGTTCACCTCCCGGGATCTGCTGGGGGTGCGGGGGCTGACGATGTTCGAGGTCTACAACGGGCATCCGCAGGTCAACAACGCCGGCGGCGGCGGCGCCGAATCGCTCGATGAGATGTGGGACGCGCTGCTGACGGCCGGGCGGCGCCTGTGGGGCATCGCGGTCGACGACGCGCACCACTTCAAGGTGTGGGGCCGGCAGTATTCCAATCCCGGGCGCGGCTGGGTGATGGTGCGGGCGCCGGCGCTAACGGCGGAAAACATCCTGCAGGCGATCGAGGCGGGGAATTTCTATGCCTCGACGGGCGTCGAACTGGCGGCGGTGGAGGCGTCGGCGGAGGGTTTGCGCGTCGAGATCAAGGCCGACGGCCCGCTCCGGTATACGACGTACTTCCTCGGTGCGGGTGGCCGGATCCTCGACAAGTCCTACGGTACGGCGGCGTCGTACCGCTTTCGCGATGGCGACAGGTATGTGCGCGCCCGC
>JBBIMZ010000334.1:0-4942 GCA_037444135.1 Solibacteraceae bacterium | reverse complement strand
CGCCACCGTGGGGGTGCCGCAGGCCATGGCTTCGACCACCGACAGGCCGAACGGTTCCTCGAACCGGATCGGGTGGAGCAGGGCCAGCGCCCCGCCGAGCAAGCGCTGGCGCTCCTCCGGGCCGGCGCTACCCAGATAGCGGATCCGGTCGCCGTCCAGGTGTGGCTTGACCTCGCGTTCGAAATAGTCCCGGTCCTGGATAATCCCCGCCAGAATCAGGCGCCGGCCCGCGCGCCGGCTGATCGCGATGGCTTCGCGGGCGCCCTTATCCGGGTGAATGCGGCTGAAAAAGAGCAGGTAGTCACCCGGTTCGGACTGAAATGCGAATTGCGTCAGGTCAATGCCGTGATGGATCACGGCGACATAGTCGAGCTCAGGGTGGCGATCAGCCTCGCTGATGGCGACGTAGTGCACCCGTCTGTTGTACTTCTTGTAGACGGGCAGGATGCGCGGGCTGGAGAAGCCGTGGATCGTCGTGACGACCGGCGTGCGCGTCATCGCCGTGTAGGTCAGCGGCAGGAAATCGAAGTGGTTGTGGATGAGGTCGAACTCGTCGCCGTGCTCGAACAGCTCCGAAATATGGAGGCACTCCCAGACCTTGGCGTCGAGCGAAGGATCCTCCTCGTAGCCGCGCGGGCAGACGGCGCGTAGCCGGGCCGAGGTGATCGAATCGGCCGTGGCGAAGAGCGTGACGTCCAGGCCGCGGCGGACCAGCCCTTCCGTCAGCACGGACACCACGCTCTCCCACGGCCCGTAATGGCGCGGCGGCGTTCGCCAGGCGATCGGCGACAGGATCGCTATTCGCATTGGCGGTCGTGTGTGTGCCGGCTGTGTTCGCCGAGCCAGGCCAGGAGCTCGGAGAGGCGACCCCGCGCCAGCGCGAGGCAGGAGTCCGCCGCGCCATAATACAGCCGGATCTCGTCGCCGTCGAGCAGCCAGCCGCACGGAAAGACCACTTTGCCGACGTCTCCGAACAGCTCGTATTCTTCCTCCGGACCGAAGATCCACTCGTCGGAGCGGGCCAGCACCCGGCAGGGATTTTCCCGGTCAAGCAAAGCCAGGCCGAGGCGGTAAATGGCTCCGCTCGCTGTGGTGCGGACCCCGTGGTAGAGTATCAGCCAGCCTTCCGGCGTCAGCAGCGGCGGCGGCGAAAGGCCCACTTTGTTGGCGTCCCACCAGCCGCCCTGACGCGCCGGGATCAGCACCTTGTGATCGCCCCAGTGCTTCAAGTCGGGCGAGTAGGAAATCCAGATATGCGCGCCGACGCCCGGAAACGTCGACACCGGCCGGTGAATCATCGCCCAGCGCCCGCCGAAGCGGACGGGAAACAGGGCGGCGTCCTTGTCTTCGGGCGGCATCACCGGCCCGAGCCGGCGGAAGGTCCGGAAGTCGGTCGTCGTCGCCAGCGACACCAGCGGCCCGGCCGAAGAATAGGCTGTGTAGGTGATCGCCCAGAGCCGCTGCTCTTCCAGATACGTAATCCGGGGATCCTCGATGCCCCAGATCTCCTCCGGGTGAGCTTCGGGGCTCGGAGGCAGCGAGGGTTCCGGATCGATGCGCCAGCCGTCGACGCCGTTGCGGCTGCGGGCCACCGTCAAGTGGGAGATTCCCCGGCGGTCCTCCACGCGCAACAGCAGCAGCGTCTCCCCGTCGATTTCCGTGACCCCGGCGTTGAAGACCGAATTGGCCGGATACGGCAGATCTCCGGCGCGCAGAATCGGATTGCGCGGATCGCGTTCAAAGAGCACTTGATGCTGCATAGGCTTCAGAACTCCGGCGGCAAGCACACGCGGATTCCGGTTCGTTTGGCTTCGCGGGCCAGTTCATAGGCCTGGTTGTACTGCCGCGCGACGACCTCCCAGGAAACCACTTCGTCCAGATAGCGCTTCAAGTTCTCACCCAACCGGAGGCGCAGCCGTTCGTTGCAGGCCAGACGGATGATCTTGCGGCGCAACATCTCCTTGTTGGTGAACAGCAGCCCGCCCTCGCTCTCGAGCGCCTGTGCGGTCAGGCCCTCCATGGGCGCGGTCGTGATGAAGGGCTTGTTCAGCGCGATGATCCGGGCCAGGGTTCCCGACTGGGTCTCATCGGTCGACGGCAGGACGATGAAGTCGCATACCGCCATCATCTTGTAGTAGAGATCGCCGCGCGGGATGAACTCGTAGTAATGCGCGATGCCTTTGTCCTGGAGGCGCAGGGCGGCCGATTTCCAGGTCTCGTATTGCGCCCGGTGGTGCGGGTCGCGCATGGCGCCGGCCGCCAGCAGGTCCCATTCCTGGCCGCAGTCGCGCTTGATGGTTTCGTGGAGCTCCTCCCACATCGACAAGAGGATGTCCCAGCGCTTGTTGGCCTGGATCCAGCCGATCATGCCGACCACGTGCTCGGCCAGCCCCGCTTTGTCCAGGCCCAGTTCGGCGCGCAGAGCAGGGATTTCGTGGACGCCCCAGCGCCGGTCCGGACGGGCGCCGTGAGGAACCACCATGATGTTGCGGGGCACCTCCCAGCCGCGGTCGGGGAAGGTCCAGTCCAGGCGCCACTTCTGATAGTGGCATTTGAAGAGCACGACGTCGGCGCGTTGGGTGAGCTGGTAGATGAATTCGGCCTCGAAATCGCTCAGCCGCCCGTGCACGGTATGGGGCTCGACGACGATCGGGTAGTCGCCGATCGCCTCCAGCAGGACCAGAAACCCTTCATTGCCGTCGCCGTGCCCGCGGGGGTCGTGATATTCGTACAGGCCGTACTCGTGCTCCAGGTGGACCGCGTAAGGGTTCAGCGCGCGCACCTTCTCGGCGACCCGCCGCCACCAGTCACGCCGCCTCATGTCGATGAGCGGGAAGACGCCCTCGCCTTCGCCGTCGGTGTGGGAGATGACGAGCACCTCCCGGTGCGGGTTGGCCCTCTGGATGAACTCCCGGGCCTCTTCGCAGAACGTGGCGATGCCGCACAGGCGCGGGGGATACGAGCTGATCAGGACGATGGGCTGTTCGGGCATGGCGCGGTTCCCTGAGATCCGGCTCAGACCGAGGAGATGGCTGAGGTCGCCGCCCCGGCGCCGGCCCTGGCTTTCTCGAGCAAGTGGAAGCTGAGCAGCGACAGCAGCAGCGCGATCGTCGACTCGGCGCCCTGGTTCTGGTTGACGCCGTCGGAGGTCAGCCCGTCGCAGCAGCCTCCCGTCTGGTAGTCGAACAGCGGCTTGCGGTGGTCGTTGCGTCCCAGAAACCACTCGAGCGCCCGGCGAGCCTCATCCAGCCAGCGCGGCTCCCCGGTCGCGTGGAAGGCTTCGATGCAGGCTTCGATCACGCTCTGGGCTTCGATCGGCTGCTGATCGAAGCGAGCCTTGACGCCCCCGCGCGTATACCAGGCGCGGTTGCCGATCGGGACGAAGTGTCCGGCCGGATCCGTCTGGATGCGCACCAGCCAGTCGAGCGAACGCAAACCCGCCCGGATCATGTCCTCGCGCTCGAGCCCGCGGCCGGCGACGATGAGCGCGTGCGGGATCTTGCCGTTGGCGTACGCGACGATGTCTTCGATCCACGGCCAGTCGTCGGCGGCGTTGCGCTGGTAAAGCTCGAACAACTGGCCGGCGAGCTTCTCGCGCACGCGTTTGGCCTCCGAGTCGCCGCTGAAGCGGCGCAGGTAGGCGTGGATTCCGACCAGGCCGAAAGCCCAGGCGCGGGGCGATTCCAGTTGCGGCAGCGCCGGCAGTGACCGCTCGAACAGGTGCAGCGCCGTGCCGGTGAGGCTGTCCAACTTCGAGGCCGCGACGGTCACGCCGAGGCTCCACACCGCGCGGCCGTGCGCATCGTCGCTGCCCACCTCCTCGAGCCACCGCCGGTCGAAGCCCATCAGGTTTCGGAAGCGGCCCGCCGCCTCGTTGAAGGCATGGTTGAGGAAACTGAGATAACGGCAGGCCAGGTTCGTGAACACGGCCGGATCCTCGGCGATTTCCGACGCCCAGATGGCGGCGATCAGCGCCCTGGCGTTATCGTCGGTGCAGTAACCATGGGCGCGGTCCGGGACGGCGAAGCGGGCGTGCTGGAGCACGCCGACGTCATCGGTCAGGCGCAGCAGATGATCGAATTTGGCCTGCGGAATTTCGGCCGGCACTTCCTGAAGCGTCGGCGCGTGGAACGTGGGTTTGGGGTGGCGGACCCGCTCTTCGCGCACCTCGGCGAAGGTGGCCAAGTAGCGCCGGGCGACTTCCTTCCAGATCATCTCCCGGCAGAAGGTATAGGCGCGTTTGCGCATGGCGTGGCGCTCCACCTCGTTCTCCAGCAGGTCGATCACGTGAAAGGCCAGCTCGTCGGAGTTGCGGAAGGCGGCCAGCCGTCCCCGGCCGTCAGCCAGCATCTCTTCGGCGTACCAGTAGGGCGTCGAAACCGTCGCCTTGCCCGCGCCCAGTGCGTAGGACAGCGTTCCGGAAACGATCTGCTCTTTGTTCAGATACGGCGTCACGTAAATATCCGCCGCGCCGAGAAACTCGCACAACTCACTCAAATCCACAAACCGGTTGTGGAAAATCAGATGGTCCTCCACGCCGAGATCGCGAGCCAGCCGGTGCAGCGACAACCGGTAAGACTCGCCTTGCTCGCGGCGAACGTGCGGATGCGTGGCGCCGAGAATGATGTAAGTTGCTTCCGGGAACTTCCGCACGACCTGCGGCATGGCGCCGATCATGTATTCGAGGCCTTTGCCGGGCGAGACCAGGCCGAACGTCAGGATCACCTTGCGACCCTCGACGCCGAACTGGTCCTTGTAATAATTCGGGTCGACGAAGGGCACGTCCGGAATGCCATGCGGAATCAGCACGATCTTCTCGGCCGGAATCGCATAGACCTCCTGGAGGATCTCCCGCGCCTTGTGGCTCATCACCACCAAGCGGTCGGAAAGCCGGCCGAGTTCTTCGAGCACCGCCCGCTGGCTGGGATTCGGCCGGTAGAGC
>JBBIMZ010000333.1:2488-4947 GCA_037444135.1 Solibacteraceae bacterium | reverse complement strand
CTGGCAGCCGATGTCGCTCCGGCCGGTGTAACCCTCGCCGGGGCGGGCGGCGAAGGCGCCGAGCAGCTGCATGTCGCGGTCGCCGATGCGGCGGCCGTAGCGGTAGACCAGGTCGCCGTCGAGGCGGATCCGGGCCGAGGCGTCGGCGAAATTGATGAACCAGTCATCGTAGATGTGCGCCCGGACGATGTAGCGCCCCATTTCGCCGACGAGCGGGTCCTGGTAGATGTCGATGGCGCCGCCGGAGGCCGAATGCAGCAGCTCGAGGCAGTCGAACAGCGATGCGGCGGCGCGGCCCCAGTAGCCCGGCCCTTCGTCGCATCCACCGTCGTCGTGATAACCGGCGAGGAATCGGTCGAGGCTTTGGAGGCTTTTGTGGACCATGCGGCGGCGGCGCGCTTCGTCGGGCTCGAGCAGGAGATTGGCCGCCAGCCAGTTGGAGTTGATCCAGGGCGTCCAATTGTTCAGCGCACGCGTGGGGCCGCCCGGGCTGAGGCCCATCCACCAGAAGTCTCCGCGCTGCTCGCACGGGGATAGCACGCGGCGGTCGACTTCCTGAAGCAGGCGCTTGCGGATCAGGGGCGAGATTTTGTCGAGCGCGGGGCCGAGCAGATAGTCGCTCCAGGCCAGCAGCGCGGCCGTCTCGGCGGCGAACAGGTCGACGGTGGGCTCGGCGATATCGGGCAGGCCGGCGCCGGCGCGTTGCATGTTCAAATGCGCCGGCGAGCCCCAGTAGCTCTCTTCGCAGGTCAGCCAGATGCCGTCGACGATCGCGTCGAGGAAGCGGCCCTTGCCTTCGGCGCATTCGGCGACCACGAGGGCACGGAGTTTGTGGCGGCGTCGGGCGCGCGCCGAATCGGCTTTGGCGCGGTCGCCCGAGCGGACGTACTCGAGAAAGAAAGCGGCCGGCAGCTCAGGCCAGGCGGTCGCCTGCTGCTCGCGGCCTTCGCGAACCAGGGCCAGCCGCACGTCTTCGGGGAGCCTCATCCAGGCGGTGCGGTCCGACGCCCGAGGAAAAGGCTTCCACTCGGAACGCGGAAGCAGGATCGTGCCGAGTTTCGCGAGCGGGTATTTCGAGCTCAGTCGGTCCGACCCGGCCGCGGCGAGTGGGGCCGAGAGGCCGGCGGCCAGAAATCCGCGGCGATCCAGTTCGAACATAGCTATATCTTAGTCCCGGCGCCGGCGGCGCTCGAGGCGCTTGCGCAGCAGGAAAGCCAGGTTGGCCAGACCGTCGCGCCAGGGGTTCAGCTTGATTTCCCCCAGGCGGGACGAATAGAGGATCGAGATCTCGGCAAAGCGGATCCGAGGGTTGCGGATCGCTTCGATTTTAATCTCCTCGGAGAAGGCCATGCCGTCGGAGATCAGGTTCATCTGGTCGAGGATGGCGCGGCGAAACACCCACATGCCGGACTGCGAGTCGCGCACCCATTTGAAAAACAGGACCGACATGGCGAGCGACAGGATCAGGTTGCCGATCTTGTGCTTGAGGCTCATGGCCTTGGGGTCACGCACCGGGAAGCGCGAGGCGTTCAGGAAATCGACCTCGAGGTGGAGGAAGGCCTCGAGCAGATACGAGATGGCGTCCACCGGATAGCTGTGGTCGCCGTCGAGCGTGACGATGATGTCGCCGCGCGCCTGCGAGAAGCCGCGCTTGTAGCTGCGGCCGTAGCCGCGAACCTCCTCGCGGATCACCTGCGCGCCGAAGGAAGCGGCCACTTCCGAGGTCCGGTCGGTCGAGGCGTTGTCGACGACGATCACCTCGTCGACGAACTCCGGCATGCGGCGCAACACCTGCTCGATGCCCTGCTCCTCGTTGAGGCAGGGGATGATCACAGTGATGCTCCGGCCTTTGTACAAGATTGCTATTGTAGTCCGACTATTCGGGCGCGCCCGGCGTCTATATTGATGCTATGGGCTTCCGACTGACGTGCGTCCTGGCGGCGGCTTGCACGCTGGCCGCGAGCGAACTCGGCGAGGTGCGCTCGGTTTATCTGCTGCCGATGAGTCATGGATTCGACCAGTACCTGGCGAGCCAGCTCGCCGTGCAGGGCGTCTTCCAGGTGGTCACCGACGCGCGCAAAGCCGATGCGGTCTTCACCGATCAGATCGGGCCGGCGTTCGAGCAGCAGCTGGCGGAGCTTTACGCGCCGGCGGCCGCCCCGGCCGGGGAACCTCCGGCAGAGGGCGAGAAAGCGTCCGGCACTGCCGAACCGCCGCGGGAACGCGAAGAGTTCTGGCGGCTCTCTTCCTTCCGCCGCGGCCGCGGCAACCTGTTCCTGGTGCACCGCGAGTCGCACCAGGTCCTCTGGTCGATTCACCAGCGGCCGAAGAACGCCACGCCGCCCGAACTGAACCGCACCGCGGCCAGAGTCGCGGCGAAGCTGAAGGAAAGCCTCGGCCTCAAGTGATCTTCAGGCGGCGCCCTTACCGGAAGACCCGCCGGCGCCGGCGGCAGAAGA
>JBBIMZ010000333.1:0-2466 GCA_037444135.1 Solibacteraceae bacterium | reverse complement strand
CCGACTGCGGCGGGGGTGAAGGAGGAGCGGCGGGCTTGGGCGGCGGCGCGGGCTGCCGCACGATGTCGATACTGCCCTTGAAGAAGGCCCCGTCCTCGATCGAGATGGTGGCGCTCTTCAGATTGCCCACCAGGTTGGCGTCCTTGCGGATGGTGATCTTCTCGCGAGCCTGGATGTCGCCGCGGACCGAACCGAGCACATCCACCTCACGCGCCTTGATGTCGGCGTGCACCTTGCCGCTCTTGCCGATCACCAGTTTGTTCTCCGGCAGCTCGATGCTGCCTTCAATCTCCCCGTCGAGCCAGAGATCCTCCTGACCGAAGATCTGTCCTTTGATCACCACCGACTGCCCCACGCGGGCTTCGACTCTCGGGGGCGGCGGCACCCGCGGAGCAAGCGCCGGTTCCGGCGGTGCAAAAGAAGGGGCGGCAGTGCGCCCTGCCGGTTCAGGGGTTGGTTCGACTGGCATATCCTCTTTTCGTCTCTTCCACATGATGATTCCTTTAACTCGCTGGCGTCAGTCGCGGCGGAGCACGCCGCGTGCCAACTGGCGAGGCTGCATCCCAGTCGCGGATCGCCGCGGCAACTGCGCGGCGCCGCGCGTGAAATTCTTTCCATCGGCCGCCGCCGGAGCAGGACGAAATTTCCACTCCGGCGAGGCTCAACTCTCAATTGTTGCACGGCGGGTGCCCGGAACGCGTGCGGCGCCGGGCACATGGCTGGCGGCTCGTAAGCCATAATGGGTGGCGATGCTGGATGGCAGGATGAATCGGCGCCGGTTCGCCGGAGCTGTGGCAGGCGCCGTGGCCGGCACCGCGGCCGGCGCCCAGGATGTGGGCATGGGCGCGCGCCGCGGAAGCGGAGCGCGTTTCGAGGCGCCCTATAGGCTCGCCGTCGAGACGCCCCATGTGAAATGGGCCAAGCCGCTGCCGGGCGGCCCGATCCGCCTGCTGGCTGCGCCGACGGTAAGCGAAGGCCGCACGCTCGTGGAGCTGGCGCAGCGCCTCTCGCTCGAACTCACCACCGTGAGCATCGATCCGGCCTGGGACGTCAACAAATGGACGATGTGCTTCGGCCGCGACTACGGAGCGCGGGCCGAACGCGGCGATCTGAAGCTGATCTATTCCTACCTGGAAGAGGAGCTCACGAGCAGCAAGCCGTTCGACGCGGTGCTGCTGCCTCTGCCTCACGGCTGGGGCCGGCTGACGCCCGCTTCGCGGGAAGCTCTCGTGCGGCGCGTTCAAGCGGGCTCCGGGCTGGTGCTGATCCGGCCTTTCGCCGGCGCGATGTCGCCGCTGTGGCCCGTCGAAGCTCCGCCGGCGGTTGAGGATGAGCTGGAGGAGCCCCGCGAGCCGGGGCGGACCGAGTCCTCGCCGTGGCGGCGCGTGGCCGAACACTACATCACCCGGGCGGTCCCGGTCGAAAGCTTTCCGTTCGAACACCTGCGGCACTATCTGTGCCGGGCGTCGGAAGCGAGCCAAGTGCTCATCGCTTCGGAGGCGGGCACGCCGGTCCTGGCGGTCGGAACGCGGGGCAAAGGCCGGGTGGCGGGCTTCGGCTACCGCAGCGCGGGCGTCAGCTGGCACATGGCGATGGAGGCCCGTTACGACTTCGTCGACGTCTACTGGGAGTACTTCTACGCGCTGCTGTGCCGCGCGCTGATCTGGGTAGCGCGCCGCGAACCGGCCGCACCCGCGGACTGGAACGGCCCCGACGTGGCCTGGCGCGTCCGTGACCGTTTCGGGAAGATCCACCGAGCCGGCCATGGAGCAAGGCCCGCGTTTGAGCTTCCTCCTGGACGCTATTTCCTCGAGCTCCAGGCCGGCGCCGAATGGAACGTTTCGGCGATGGATGTCGAAGGCGCGGACCGGATCGAGGAGCTGAAGGTCCCGCCGGACGTGATCGCGCAAGGAGACAGCGTCGAGGTGTCCTGGGGCCCGGCGCGACCGGCGCACATCGAGCTGCTCGACGGTCTCGGCCGGGTGATCGGGCGCGCGGAGGGCGCCGGCTCGGCGCGCCTGAAGGCGGAGCGGGCGCCGCTCGTCAATTCCGGCTGCATCCGGCTGACGATGGGCACAGCGGTTAAACAGGCGCCGGTACGCCTCGCGGCCGCCTCGCGCGCCTGGGACGACTACGAAGTGATGCTGCCGTGGTTCGGGCCGCGGTCTTATCAACCGTGGATTCCGGCGCTCGATGAGCAGTTCCGGCGAATCGGCATCACTACGCTGTCGCGGCCGGAGCGCAATTTCAAATTGATGGTGAGCGCGCACCTGCCGGGCTTCGGCATCTACTGGTACCGCCGCCAGAAGTATCTGGAGCGGAAGGCGGCGTACGCGAAAACCGGCGACAAGAAATACCTGACGCGCGACGTGACGCTCCAGGCGCCGGAATTCGAGCGGGGCTTGCGGGAACGGCTGGAGCGGGAAGTGCGTCCGGTGGCGCCGCTGAAGCCGGTGGCCTACTATC
>JBBIMZ010000332.1:0-4982 GCA_037444135.1 Solibacteraceae bacterium | reverse complement strand
CGTTCGCGCTGCTCGTGACCGGGCCGCCGGATTTCAAGTTTCAGACGCTCACCTACCAGCTGCCGCCGGACGCCCAGAGCCTCCAGGGACTCGGACCGCTGCTGGCCGAGTTCTACCGCGAGGCCGACATCCACTCGCTCTGGCTGAAGGCCCAGCCTTACTATGACGAGGTCATCGCCCGCTACCACGAACCCACCAGCCAGGCCATCCTCGAGCTGAATGTCTATCTGCGCAACCCCACGAGCGGCGTCTCCGGCCGCCGCTTCATGGTGATCATCAGCCTGCTCGCCGCCCCGAACCAGATTCACACGCGAAGCTATGAGGGCAACTATTACGTCGTCGTGACCCCGTCGGCCGAACCCCAGATCGAAGACATCCGCTACGCCTACCTGCACTACTTGCTCGAGCCGATCGTCACGCGCTACCAGGACAAGCTCCTGGCCAAGAAGGCGCTCGGCGATTATGCCCTCGGAGCGCCCTACCTGGAGGAGCACTACAAGCAGGACTTCCTCCTGCTGGCCACCTCCTCGCTTGTCCGCGCCATCGAGGCCCGGCTCGCCAAAGTGCCTCCGGCGGAGAAACAGAAGCTGGTCGATCAGGCCTGGCGCCGGGGCTTCATCCTGGCGCCCCACTTCTGGGAACAGTTGCCGGCGTTCGAACAGCAGGCGCAGGCGATGCGCTTCTACTTCCCCGAGATGGTCGACGCCATCGACCTGCGCAAAGAGGAGGCCCGCGTGCGCGATCTGGAGTTCGACCAGACGCCGCCGGTTCGCAAGGCCCGGCAGGTGGTGGCGCCGCCGCCCGAGCCGTCCCCGACTGAGAAGCTGCTCTCGGAAGCCGAAGATCTGTACCGCCGGCGCAGCCTGGACCAGGCCCGCGAACTCTTCCTCCGCCTGCTCCGTGAATCGCCCCCGAAGCCTGTTCAGGCCAAGGCCTATTACGGCCTGGCCCGCATTGCCGCGCTCAACAACGATCCGGAGCTGGCGGCGTCGCTATTTGAAAAGACGCTGGAGTCCTCGCCGGAACCGCCGGAGAAGGCCTGGGCGCTCGTCTACTTGGGTCGCCTGAACGACGTCGCCGGCCGCCGCGAGGAAGCGCTCGGCTACTACCGCTCCGCTCTGGCCGTCGAAGGCGCTACGGAGGCGGCGCAGAAAGCGGCCCGCCAGGGCCTCGAAGGCAAATTCGCCAAAGCGCAGCCCGGCGCGGACCGGTAAGCCGCCGAAAACAGGTACTATGAGAGTTTCACCGTCAGCAAGGAGTCATTGATGAAAGTCCGTCCCCTCTCTATCGTCGCGCTGGTCGTTGCCGGCCTCGCCGCCGTCCTTCCGGCCCAGGAAACCTCCACCACCCCCGTGGCGCCGCAACCCAAGCCCAAGTCGCAAAAAGAGGTCGAGGCGATTATGGCGATCATGAACGCGCCGGATCCGGATTCCCGGATCAAAGCGGCCGAGGAGTTGATCCGTAACTTCGCCGACACCGAGTTCAAAGCCTTCGCCCTGCAAATGGCGACCATTTCGGCGCAGCAGAAAAACGATAACGAGCAGGTACTGATTTACGGCGAGCGGACGCTCGAAGCCGATCCGAACAATTACACCGCCCTGGTGATCATGGCGGCGACCCTGGCGCAATCGACGCGCGAGTTCGACCTGGACAAGGAGGAAAAGCTCAAGCGCGCCGAAAGCTACGCCAACAAGGCCCTCCAGCTGCTCGAAAAAGCGCCGCGCCCCAATCCCAACATCACCGACCAGCAGTGGGAGGAGGCCAGGAAGGATTTTCGCTCCCAGGCGTTCGAGGCGCTCGGCATCGTCGAGATGGTGCGCAAGAACTACGACAAGGCGATCGCCAACTTCAAGACGTCGATTGACGTGGCCGGAACGCCGAACGTGCCGACCAAGATCCGGCTCGGCGCGGCTTACAATCTGGCGGGCAAGCACGACGAAGCGATCGCCGTGCTCGACGAAGTCATGGCCGACGCCCAGCTCCATCCGCAGCTACGCAGCTTCGCCCAAGCCGAGCGCTTGCGCGCGCTCAAAGCCAAGGAAGCCAAGACCCAGAAGCAGTAGCGGGACTTCGGGGTTTGGCGTGCCCCTCGATCTGGCGGCGCTGGAGGAGCGGCTCGCCTACCGCTTCCGTGACCGGAGCCTGCTCGAGCGCGCCCTCACGCACCGCTCCTGGACTTTTGAAAACGCCGCGCGCGGCCGGCCGGCGCTCGAATCCAACGAACAGCTCGAGTTCCTCGGTGACGCGGTGCTCGGGCTGCTCGCCAGCGAGATTCTGATGCAGCGCTACCCTGATCTGGGGGAAGGGCGCCTGTCCCAGTTCAAAGCCAGGCTTGTCAGCGCCAGCCACCTGCACGAGAGGGCGCGCCGGCTCGAGCTCGGCGCCTTCCTGCGGCTCGGCCGCGGTGAAGAGGTCAGCGGCGGCCGGGCCAAGAAGACTCTGCTCGCCGACGCCCTCGAAGCCGTCATCGCCGCCGTCTACCTGGACGGCGGCCTCGACGAGGCCCGGTCGTTCGTGGTGAGACACATTCTCTCCGGCGTGGATCTCGAGAAGATCGCTGAGCGGCAGGATTTCAAGAGCCTGCTCCAGGAGCTGGCACAGGCGCGCGGACTGCCGGCGCCGCGCTACCGCACCGTCGGCGCCGCCGGGCCCGATCACTCCAAAGTGTTCACCGTCGAGGTTTGCGTCGGGCCGGAGCTGGCGGCGCGAGGCGAAGGCAGCTCGCTCAAGGCCGCCGGCCAGCGCGCCGCCGAGATCCTGCTGCGGAAGCTCAGCGGGCTCGAAGGCTGACTTCCGGTCCGCCGGCGCCGCTCAGGAGCTGTTTCCCGGACCCGGCGCCGGCCCGCCCGCCTCGACCGGATGCGGTTCGGCGCGCGCCCCGACGTCGCTGAGCAGGACGATGTCGACCCGCCGGTTGCGGGCCCGCCCCTCCTCGGTGGCGTTGGTGTCCGCCGGAGCGTTCTCGGCGTAAGCGGCGATCGACATCCGGGCCCGGGGAATCCCGTAGCGGCCGGCAAACAGCTCCAGCATCGCGATCGCCCGGGCCGCCGACAGCTCCCAGTTGCTGCGAAAGCGCTCGTTATGGATCGGCACCGAATCGGTGTGGCCCTCCATCCGAATGGGGTTCGACAACTTCCGGATGACCTTGGCGAGCTTGTCGATCGATTCGATATTGGTCTGGGAAATGGTCGCCTCCCCGGAAGGAAAGAAGGCCGCCTCCCGCAGGCTCACCACCAGGCCGCGCGGCTCGAGCGAGAGCGCCATCTTGCCCGCCTTGAGCTCTTCGGCCAGCTCCTGGACGAGAACGTCCATCGCCGGTTTCAGGTCCGACAGCGTGGCGCCTTCCTGCGGCCCGGTTCCCGGAGCTTTGCCCTGGTGGAAGGCGCGGCTGGCCCCGCCCGGGCCCTTCATCTGTGCGTTGCCCTGGCCCCGGTCGCCTGTGGTGCCGCCGAGCACCGCCGCCACCAGGGCCTGAAAGTGGCCCTGCTCGAGCGCCTGCTTGACCGATTCGGCCACCTGTTGCGCCTTTCCCTTGTCGGTCTGCGAACTGGCGAACATGACGACAAAGAAAGCGAACAACAACGTGATGAAGTCGGCGTAGGAGACCAGCCAGCGTTCATGGTTTTCGTGGCCGGCGTGCTTCTTCCTGCGCGCCATGAGCGGCTAACCCTCCGCCGCAACGGGGCTGGCCGCGCCGCCCGACGCCTCGCCCTTGACCTTGCCTCCGTCCCGAGCATACGCTTCCAATTTGCTGCGAATCAGCTTCGGATTCAGCCCTTCGACGATACCCACCACGCCCTCGAGCGCCAGCTCCCGGATCAGCGTCGTCTTGTGCGCCCGAGCCCGGATCTTGCTCGCCGCCGGCAAGAAAAAGACATTGGCCGAGCCGACTCCATAGACGGTCGCCACGAAGGCGACGGCGATGCCGTGGCCGACCTCGTCGATGTTGGCCAGGTTCTTCATCACCTGGATCAGGCCGAGCACGGCCCCGATGATGCCGATCGTCGGCGCATATCCCCCGGCCGCTTCGAACACCTTCGCCTCGGCTTCCGCGCGGTGCTCCTCCATGGCGATCTCCAGCTCCATCATTTTGCGAATCTCCTGTAGATCCGTCCCGTCGACGGCGAGGTTGAGCGCCTTGCGCAGAAATGGGTCCTGAATGGCATCGGCGTCCTGCTCGAGCGAGACGATGCCGTTCTTGCGCGCCTTCGTGGCATAGGTGATGATCTCGTCGATCGTCGAGCCCGGCGTCACGGTCTTTTCGAAGAACACGCCCACGAGTTGCCGGAGGGCGCCGCGCACCACGGGCAACGGCGTCGAAACCAGCACCGCGCCGGTCGTTCCGCCGAGCACGATCAGCGCGGCCGTGTATTGCAGGATGTCCTTGAGCTCGCCTCCTTCGAGGATCAGGCCCCCGACGATGCCGCCGACCGCGATGACCAAGCCGGCGAACGTGGCTAGGTCGGGCTTTTTGGCCGCCCCCTTCGCTTTCGCCTCCGCCATGACCTGTCCCGCAGCTATCGAGTGGCCGGCTCAGAAGGCCCGGCCCGGAGCTTGTCAGTCGAATCCCGGATGGCCCGCCGGAACTCGATCACGCGCTGGATCACCTCCTCGGGCGTTTCCAGTACGACGAACTTCTGTCCTGTCGTCAGACTGATGACGGTATCGGGCGTGACCTCGACGTGCTCGATCAGATCCGAGTTGAGCACCAGCGGCACATGGTTGATGCGCGTGAGCCGGATCATGAGATCACCTCCCGGATCCTCTTATCGGACTGGAGCGAAGCTTCCGGAGAAAAAAGCGCTCACAGCCGGCCGCAGCGGGCCGATAAGCGTCTCCGATGATGCATACGGCTCCTTCGACCGCCGCCGCGATCCTCGAAGCTTTTCAGGCCGCGAACCTACAGGCGCTCGACGAACGCCTGGCAGCCGCCGCCGCGGCTGCGGACCGGCCGGCTGCCCCCGCGCTGGCGGCCGAGGAGG
>JBBIMZ010000331.1:0-4996 GCA_037444135.1 Solibacteraceae bacterium | reverse complement strand
GCCGGTCTGACGCCACGCAAGGCGGGAGCGATCGTCGAGCGGATCGGGCAGCGTACGCTCCGGGCGTATCTAAAAGGGGGCCGGCGGGCTTGCCGGGTCTTGGCGACGGCCGAAGACCGCTCCGCCTTCCGCCGCCAGCTGGAGTCGCTCCGCCAGGCCCAGCCGGAGCTGGCCGCATTGTTTTTCGAACTGGCCGCGCTCGCTTTGAACCACTTGGGACGGGATTCGGCGTGGCTCAACGCAATGGCGGCTGCGACCCGGAAGGCGGCTGGGGGAGATTGACGTGTCGGGCCGCCCTGCCACGGTTTGGCTGCTGGTGGCGGCAGCGGCGGCGCTCGCCGGAGAGGAGGCGCCGGGCATTGATGCGGAGACTCTGCTGCTCGCGCGCATCAAAGTGCGCATGGAGGAGCACCTGCGCCGGCAGCCCGACTACACGTGCCTGCTCACGGTGGAGCGCTCGCGCCGCCGGGCGCCGGCCCGGCGCTTCCAACGCCTCGATACGCTGCGCCTGGAGGTGGCGCTGGTCGAGGGCAAGGAGATGTTCTCCTGGCCGGGCGAAGGCGCGTTTCAGGACCGCGATCTGCGCACGCTCGTGCCGACGGGAACGATCGGCACGGGAAGCTTCGCCCTCCACGCGCGGAGCGTGTTTCTATCAGGCTGGCCGCGGTACGAGAAAGTGGGCGAAGAGTGGCTCGGCGGGCGGCTCTGCCTGCGCTACGATTACAGCGTCTCGTTGCCCGGCAGCCGGTACTACCTGAAGGTCGGCGAGCTGAAGGCGGTCGTTCCCTATCACGGCTCGTTCTGGGTGGACGCCGGCACGCTCGATCTGGTGCGCCTGCTGGTGCGCGCCGACCTGATCCCCGCCGAGCTGGAACTCGAGTCGGTGACGGAGACGATCGACTACGCCGTCACCAGGATCGGCCGCAGCGAGTTCCTCCTTCCAAGAAGCTCCGAGACCGTCCTGGTGGATCTGGGCGGGAACGAGCACCGGAACCGGACGGTGTTCACCGACTGCCGCCAGTACGCCGGCGAGTCCTTCTTGAGTTTCGGCGATCCGCCGGAGCCGGAATTACCGGCTGCCAAGCCCGTTCCGGTGCGGGTGGAGCTGCCGGAGAACACCTACCTGGACCTGGAGCTTCAGACGACGATCGACGGCGAGAAGTCCCGCATCGGCGATCCGGTCCTTGCGGTCCTGCGCTCGCCGGTGAAGCGGGGAAAACAGGTGGTGATGCCGAAGGGAGCGCTGGCCCGGGGCCGGCTCTTGCATCTGGAGCGGGTGAGCGGGCGCGTCACCTGGTATGTCGTGGCGATCCGGTTCGATACGCTCGAATCGCAAGACCGGCGGGCGCTGATCCGGGCGCGGCTCGAAGAGATCTCGACGCTGCTGCCCTACGGCGGGCGCCCGCTCCTCGCGGCGGCCTTTCCCGGCGGCATACTGGTGCGGCGGCCGGCCCTTGAAGCGATCCCCGGCGCGGGGGTCTTTTATGTTAAAGGTGAAATGATTCGCTTGGGTGGCGGCACCTGGATGGTGTGGCGGACCATGAAAGCGCCGGACGGAAAGGTTCAGTGATCCAATTCGAACTGGTGGAGACGGACCGGGCGTTGTTTGAGAACGCCTTCCGGTTCGCGCAGAAGCAGATTCGCTCGCTGATCAAGTTCCATCCCCTTTACTATCCTCTGTACACCCGCAACGGCAAGTGGAGGCATGAGGGCCAGGCCTGGACCCACTGGTGCGACGGCTTCCTGCCGGGCATGATGTGGATCTTTCACCGGAGCGCCCCCAAAGAGAGCGAGGAGGCCAGGTTCTGGCTGGAGAGCGCGATCCGGTACACCGAGCCGCTGGAGCCGCGCAAGTTCGATCGCGACGTCCACGACCTGGGGTTCATCTTTCTTTCCAGCTACTACCGCTGGTACCGGCTGACGCGGGACCCGAAGCTGAATGACGTGCTGATCCAAGCCGGTCGGACGCTGGCGCTGCGCTATCAGGAGAAGGGCCAGTACCTGAGCTCGTTCGTGGCGGCCAACTCGCTGTTCATCGACATCATGATGAACGTGGGCATTGTCTTTTACGCGGCGCGCGAGACCGGCGACGCCACGCTCCGGGAGATCGCCTTGCGCCACTGCTATACGACGAGGCGCTGCCTGGTGCGCGGCGACGGTTCGACCGCGCACGAAGGCATCTTCGATCTGGACACCGGCGAGTTCCTCCGCCAGAGCACGCACCAAGGCTACCGGGGAGACTCCTGCTGGTCACGCGGGCTGGCTTGGAGCCTGTACGGCTTCGCCACGGCTTATGAGTTCAGCCGGGATCCGCATTTCCTGGATACGGCGGAGGCCTGCGCCGATTACTACATCACGCACTCGCCCTCCGACGGCGTGCCGCCGTGGGATTTCAACGCCCCGGCCGAGCAGCGGACGCTGGTGGATACTTCCGCGGCCGCCATCGCCGCCGCGGGATTGGCTCGCCTGTGCCGGCTCCTGCCCGATCCGGTGAAGGGCCACTGCTACTGGTCGACGGCCATCCGCATTTTGCAGGCGCTGTGCAAACGATATCTGGCCGAAGGCGACCCCGCCTGGGAGGGGATTCTCAAAGGCGGCGTCTACCATCTCCCCAAGAACCTGGGAGTGAACGAATCGGTCATGTGGGGCGAGTACTTTTTTGTGGAAGCCCTCGATGAGGCTCTGCGGCGGCTGTAAGCGGGGATCGCCATGGACGGGTTAAAAGACAAAGACAAGGTGGCCGTCGCCACCGGCGGCGCCATGCGCGGCGGAGGGGCCGAATTCTGCCTGGCCGATGTTTGGCGCCCCGACCGCCACGTAGCGCTTCCCGCTACAGGACTCCGTACTTGTTGAAGACGTCGCGCAGGTACGCGCCTCGCATCAGCTCGGCCCGGCTGTGGTCCTCCCGGCCGGCTTTGTCCCTGGCCAGGCGGAGAACCTCGCCGACGATTTCGGCGGGCACGACCACCACGCCGTCGAAGTCGGCTGCCACGAGATCCCCCGGACGAACCAGCACGCCTCCGCACTCCACCGGAACGTTGTAGTCGATGACGACGCCCCGGCCCTTGGAGTCCACCGGTTTGATCCCCGCCGCGAACACGGGAAAGCCGAGTTCCTCGATCTTCTTGACATCGCGGACCAGGCCGTCGACCACCGCTCCGCGCGCCCCGCGCGCGAGCGCCGCCGTCGAAAGCAGCTCGCCCCATGGAGCATTCCGCCGCGAGCCGCCCGTCGAGATGACGACCACCTCACCGGGGAGGATGCTGTCCACCGCTGCGATTTCCATGCCGTAGGGATCTTCGGGCACGTGGTAGACGTCGGCGTAAGCGATCGTGCGGGCCCAACCGGCGAAGCGGCAGGATGAGGTAACGGGCCGCAGATGTTCCCGCATCGCCTGATTCCAACAGCCGAGCTGATCCAAGGCGTCCGAAAGTACGGCAGTGTAAAGATGAGTTTCGAGGTCGCGGAACAGCTCGAGCTCCGGCGTCTTCGCCGCCTCCTGCCCGGTGACGGATGGATCCTTCATGCTGCGATTAGAGTAACCGATTCGGGGCGGATCGGTGTGTCGAGCGCCTCCTCCGGCATGCCATTGTGTTCAATATTCGGGACAGAGTCCCGGCGCAGCGCGTGTCTTGTCCGCCGTCTCCGCCGTCAAAGCCGGCGGCGCGGATTCCTCGGGCCGTTGCCGCGTGGTCTCCGCCAGCACCGCCGAAATCGCCTGGGCCGTCGCCACCACCGCCGCCGCAATCCGCTGCCGGTTGGCCGCGTCGATCTCGGCCACGCTTCCAGTGACGCTGATCGCCGCGACCAGCTCGTCGGCAGGACCGAAGACGGCAGCACCCACACAGCGCACGCCGATCTCCTCCTCCTCGTCGTCGAACGAGTACCCGCACTGGCGAATCGAGGCCAGCTCCTGCTTCAGCCTCCGAAAGTTGCAGATGGTGTTGTCGTTGTGGCGCAACAGGCCTCGGGCCCGGATTCGCTCGTCCAGTTGTCTCTCCGGCAGATAGGCGGCGAAGGCCTTCCCAAGGGCGGTGCAGTGCAGATCCATAGACTTGCCCAGCCAGGTTCCCACACGCGCCGCCGCCGGCGGCTCGTACTTATCGACGATCACGACTTCGCCGTGCTCCGGGATGGCCAGATTCACTGTAAGCCCGGTTTGTTCCTGCAACCGGCGGAGAAACGGCGCGGCTACGTCCCGGATCTCGACGCTGCGCAGCGCGGCCCGCGCCAGGCCGCAGAAGCGCAACCCCAACCGGAACCTTCCCGTATGAGCATCCCGATTCAGATATCCGCAACGCTCGAAGGTCATCAGCAGGCAATGGGTGGAGCTCTTGGGCAGCTCAAGATAGCGCGCCAACTGGGATAACGTCAGCCCTTGGCGCGAGCGGCCCAGCCTCTCCAGAATCGCCAGCGCCCTCTCCAGAGCGGGAACCGAAGACGTCTTGAGCTCCCTCCTCATAGAGACTGGTGTAGCAGCGATTCTTGCGCCGGTCAACCGCGACCGGGCGAGAGTACAATTGGAGTGCGGCACGGCGACCATGATGGGGAAGATTCGGCGGGGGGCTTGGGCGCGCAATTTGCAGGCCCTGGCGCTGGTCTGGCCGCTCGGCGCCCAGGCGCCGGAGACCCAGCTGCAAGCGCTCATCGAGGCTGCGCGGCAGGCTGAGCAGCGCGACGATCTGGACGCGGCCGCCGGCGCCTATCGCAAGATCCTGGAAATCCGGCCGGGCTGGGCTTCGGCCGAGTTCAACCTGGCGCTCGTCTATCACTCCCAGCGCAAGTACCGCGAGGCGATCGCCCTGCTCGAGCAGGCTCTCAGCCACAATCCCGGACTGCATGGTGCGCATCTGTTTCTCGGCTCCTCCTACGTCCAGATGCGGGAATACGAGAAGGCCCTGCCGCCGCTCGAGCGCTATGCGCGCCTTGAACCGGCCGGCGAGGAGACGGCCGCCTTGCTGGCGGCGAGCTATTGCCGGCTGGGCCGGCATGCGCC